>CAYWUO010000012.1:0-22199 GCA_964461285.1 uncultured Pirellulales bacterium | reverse complement strand
CAGGACTGGGACAATGTGGGCTTGCTCATAGGTGACCCGCAAAAGAATGTAAAAAATATCCTGCTGACCATCGATGTTACAAAGGACGTTCTCGCTGAGGCAAAAAAGTTAAAGACCGAACTGATTGTAAGTTACCACCCCGTCATTTGGGACGGCCTAAAGAGAATAACCACTGATGCCACAAGCAGCGTTGTTTATAATTTGGCCCGCTGTGGGATTGCGGTTTTTTCGATACATACGGCCCTGGATTCCGCTTTGGGCGGAGTAAACGACGGCTTGGCTGAGATAATCGGGATTCAAAACGCAAAGCCCCTCGGCGATTATGTTGATAGCCCTGCCGACGATAATTACAAGCTCGTTGTTTTTGTTCCCACCGATGCGGTGAATAAAGTTTCAAATGCAATCTTTGCTGCCGGCGCAGGTGCAATCGGAAACTACAGCCACTGCGGCTTCAGTGCAGAGGGAAAGGGCAGCTTTTTGCCTTTGAAAGGTGCAAAACCTGCTATAGGGAAAAAAGGGAAATTGGAAAAAGTGCCGGAGGTAAGATTCGAGACGATTGTGCCTTCACAAAAGCTCGATGCCTGCATAGCAGCGATGAAAAACGCACACCCCTATGAGATGCCTGCCTTCGACGTCTTCAAACTTTATAATACACAGGACAAATTCGGGCTGGGCAGAATCGGCAAGCTCGCCAAACCAATGCGGCTCGAGCAAATCGTCAGGAGAATAAAAAAATATACCGAAGCAAAAACTATAGGCTTTGTCGGGAATGAAAAACGTGCGGTAAAAACCGCGGCGGTCTGTGCCGGCTCCTGCGGCAAGCTCATCAATCTCGTTATCGCCGCAAAGGCCGATTTGTATCTCACCGGCGAGCTGAAACATCACCAGGCCCTGGCCGCAAAAGAGGCAAATATGACCTGCATCTGCTTAAGTCATAGTGTCTCGGAACGGTTCATACTGAAAAAGTTCGCTAAACAGTTGCAAAATAAGCTGAAAAAGGTAACAATAAAAATCAGCAAAAAAGACGCAGACCCCTTTAGATGGAAAGAAATATGACAGAAGATAAAGAGCAAGGAACTAAAGAGCAAGCTGATACATCCCAATCACACGCTAATGTCGAGCCGACGGTCGAGTCAGCTATAGAAGCGGTATTATTTGCCAGTGATGAGCCGCTCTCTGCGGAACGATTAGCTAATATCGTTGAGACCCCCGCAAAACAAATACGCCAGCACATCAAAAATCTCAACGACAAATACCAGGCCAACAATAACGCCTTCAGGATAGAACAAATAGCCGGCGGCTATCAAATGCTGACCCTAAGCCCTTACAACCATTGGCTCAAAAAACTGCTTCGAGCCCGCGGCGACAGTAAATTAAGCCCTGCAGCGATGGAAACACTGGCGATAATTGCATACAAACAGCCGGTTATACGAGCCGATATCGAGGCCATAAGGGGCGTTGCAGTAAATGAGTTAGTTCGCTCACTTATGGAAAAAGGACTGGTAAAAATCGTTGGCAGAGCAGAGGTCCTGGGTCGGCCGATGCTATACGGCACGACGAAGAAGTTCCTTGAGGTCTTCGGCCTGAACGCGCTCAAAGACTTACCCAAAAACGAAGAGCTTAAAAAGCCACTCTCCTAAAATTGTATTGTGAATTGAATATGCTCGATATGCCCGGCAGAAAAAGTTAAATACTATTCATCCTCCGGCGGCGTCTTGCCCGCCAATCCATGGCAGCTTTTGCAATCGCATATACCAACGCGCCTTAGATGTGAAGTACCCGCAAGTTTCCTGGTCTCGATTAACTTCGCTCCCTTGGCTTCCATCTTCCTAAGCGCTAATCTCGCCTCTCTTTTATTACGTGAACCCACTGCATCGATTAAAACACTCACTCTCTTGCCCCGCTGCAGCAATCCAAGTGCCGTCGCCATAACAGCGTCTTCGGCACTGGCCCCGACCAGAATAAACTCATTGGCTCTAACTTCACTGAGCAGTCTGTCGATACGCGGCTCTTCGAACGGGTCAACGCAACGCTTGTGAAGAATAACCTGCTTGTACCTCCGCAGCATATCACGCGGTAAATCAGTACTGCCATCTGCAGGAAAGCTTATGCGGTTGCCCAGCAACGTGTACCCTATCTTTTGTTGACCCTCCGTGCCGTCTATACAATATTTAATGGCACCATTGCCATTGTTATCCGGATAAACCTCAACTATCGAAATAATCGGGATATTTGCGACCCGCGCCCACGCTATCGCCCTGCGAATATGTGCCAATACTCTCCTGTGGTTTCTTATGCAAGCTTTTCCCCCAGCCAATAGAAAGTCTTTCTGAGTATTGATGTCAATCAGTACTCGCCTGCGCGACGCTCTAATTAATTGGAGAATCATTTTTTCAGTTCTCCTTACCTTATGGCCTGCGCTATTGTCCTATAATAAATACGCATGAACCAAGAACCAGTTCACACTTTTATCGATTTGTCCCTGTGTCCACTTTAATCCAGATACAAATAAAAAACATTTCCGGACCTTACCTAAAGCCCCCATATTTTGTATAATAGGGCAATTGAATTCTTTACTTCTATAATATATTGTGCCTTTTGAGAGTGCTAAGAGATAATATGGCTCGAAAATTAAAAGATTATCCTTCAGTCTCATTAAGGCCGGAAGATTTGGATGGCAAAATCGATTTTGTCCGGCTTTTCGGACGTCCCGGCCACGTCCATATCGAAATCGGCACGGGCAAAGCTGCTTTTCTTCTAAACCAGGCAAGAACCCGGCCGGATGTGAATTTCCTCGGCATTGAGCGAGCCGGCAAATACTACCGCTATGCCGTAGACCGCATAGGCCGATGGGGCCTGACAAATGTACGGATAATACGTACCGATGCCGATGCCTTTTTAGCCGATTTTGCCCCTGACAACTCCGTAGATTGTTTCCATATCTATTTCCCAGACCCCTGGCCGAAAAAGCGACACCATAAAAGACGCTTCCTTCACTCAACAAACCTCGAGCATCTGCTCCGCTGCTTAAAAACCAATGGCCGGATAAGAATCGCTACCGACCACGCCGATTATTTTGAGGAGATAAAACAGCTGATAACCGACAAGAGTGAAAAGCTTGAGGAAATTGAATTTCTCCCTGCCGCAGGCGCAGAATCCGGCGAACGGACCGGCACAAACTACGAAAGAAAATACATCAAAAACCAAAGGTCAATTTATACAATCGAAGTACGGAAAATCTAAATCCGACAGGGATTCAACCTTTTTCAGCCGAAATTGTAGTGTTTTTTTACCGCTTCGGCAACCTGCCAGGTACACTCGAGGTCCTGCGGGAAAATCACAAGGTCACCCGGGCCGAAACTTACTGACTCCTCGCCGTCGGTTACCGTTACCTTACCTTCGATTAAAAGGCAAGTCTCCTTTTCTGTGTATGCCCAGTCGAATGTGCTGGGCTGACACTTCCAGATTGGCCAGACCTCGCAGTTTTTGGCCTCTTCTTCCGTGGGTTTCCTGACAATAATATCCTTTACTGTCGGCATATCGTTTTGCTCCTTTGACTATTATCGATTCAGACTGTATTATATCTGATGTGAGCAATTATAAAATATGTAATATGGATTTTAATAAAAATTCGCGTTAAAGGATTCTTTGTCAGGAGCCCAGGAAATAATGAAGCAGGAACAGCTTGAGAATTTCAGACGGTGGTTTGATAATTATGTGTCCGGTTTTTATGGCGATGATGATTTCGTAAATGCCAATTTAAAGCTCAAGCAAGAGCACAGCCGGCGAACCTGCAAAGAGATGATGTATTTAGCCGGGCATCTAAATTTGTCGGATAACCAAATGCGGATAGCGGAAACAATATCGCTTTTTCACGATATTGGGCGGTTCGAGCAGTTCGTCAGGCACCGTACATACAACGACCCGAGAAGTGTGGACCATAATCTCCTCGGCGTGGAGGTCCTACGCCAAAATAAGGTGCTTAATGATTTAGATAAGCAGGAGAGGGAATTGATACTGAAAGCGATTGAGTATCACGGGCGAAAAGAGCTGCCTAAAGATTTAGACGGCGATTGCCTCTTGTTTTCGAAATTAATACGAGATGCTGATAAGATAGATATTTTCCACGTGGTAACAGAATACTATCAGCAGTATAAAGACAATCCGGACGGATTCAAATTAGAGCTGGAGCTTCCTGATGAACCACAGTATTCAGAAGAAATAGTCGAGAAGATTCTTCGTGGTCAGCGAATAGCTTACGAAGAGTTAAGGACACTGAATGATATGAAGCTCTGCCAGCTTGGATGGGTCTATGATGTGAACTTCACCGCTACGCTTAAGAGGATAAAGCAGCGCAAATTTCTCCAGAAGCTGGTTGATTTACTGCCGCAAACAGAAGATGTCGATAGAGTCAAAGAAAAGATATTTAGCTACGTTGATTCCAGAATAGAAACAGAAGAAATTTAACCCGTCAGCATTTCCAATCAATGATATCACCTGCTTTTCCGCAAGATGTCCCAATATGCGCCACGGGCACCATCGTTAACGGCACGGACGAGCGGCAGGTTCTCATTGTAATTATAGTTCGAAGTGTCACCATCCTGCGAAGCCTGATGCTCAGCTTCGTCGATGGGAGCGAAGAACCTCTGGTCGCCATCAATCAAATCCCTGACCAATTTGGCCGGTTGTTCACCCAGAGCATCAGAAATGTAAAAGGTCGGCTTGAAAAAATCTATAGGGCCGGTGTGTTTTCGACGGATACCGGAATCCTTTCCCTGCTCTAAATCGCGGGCAACTATTTCCCCCATAACAGTACCCGGATAAATTCTTATTCCAAGAGCGGCACCGGCACAATCCGGATTTATCTTTTTAATGAAATCAATCGTCTCGGCCAATGTCTGCGGCGTTTCACCGGGCCCGCCCAGCATAAGGTCTATCATAACCGCTATTTTGTTTTGTCTGCAAAGCCGGACCGCAGAGGCGATGTCCTTCTTTCTGTGCCGCTGCCTGTAGGTTTTGAGCATAGAAGGACAAGCAGAGTCACCCGTAAAATCGATACCGGCACAGCCGGCTTCGGCCATAATCTTTGCTAATTCTTCATCAAACATCACCGGTGACATATAAGCATACCAGCGAATTCTGTCGCCAAGAGAATGCTTATTAATCTCTTCACAGACTGCATAGGCATGATTTCGCGGGACATTGAACTCGGAATCACAAAAATGCAATACATCTATCTCCTGCGATAATAACGACCGGAGCTCATCGACGACATCAGAAGGGCTTCGCAGTCTCGGTTTAGGGCCTTTTGCGAGCGGGTCGGCACAATAAATACATTTTCGATTGCAGCCTCGCTTTGTTTCCACACCGCATTGTCCGCCTTTTTTGAAGTAAGTCACATTGTCAATAAAATCCCGAGCTGTCGTTAGCGAAATCCGGTCCGGCCAGGACGGCGGGTTACTATAAATTCCGGCATCCTTTCGCCAGATAAGACCCGGAACCTCTACAAAATTCTTTGCACCCTGCAGCTGACGAAGAAGTGAAACTATCGCCGACTCGCCGTCACCGCGGATGCCGAAATCGGCACCTGTATATTCAATGATTTGTTTTGCAAAAACCGAAAAGCCGACGCCACCAACTACAACCGGAGCACCGGTTATTCTTTTGATGCTCTCGACGGTATCTTTCAGGCCGGGAACAAACCAGTCGGCATTCGGCCAAAAACAATCGTCCACATTTCGAAAAGAAACACCAACCAGCTGCGGCTGATGAGTCGAGAAGTATTCTTTTATCGCCTTATCCGGGTCCTGCGACAGGGCAAGGTCGAGAAGCTCCACATCAATTTTCGCCTGCCGGGCAGAGCCGGCTACATAGTCCAGACCGACCGGGCCGATGAGAGGCAGCATCCTGTTTGTATTGATTAGCGTCAGCATCTTTTGTTACAAGAGTTATTTTGACATTATAAAATAAAAGAGGCCGGTTTTCAAAACCAGCCTCTTAAAATAACAGACGAAGAATTTGAAACTATGTTTTAGAATTTGTAAATTGCGCTCAGAGTTGCCCAGCACTCATCCTCAGGATTAACCGAGTCTTCCCATGAAGATTGATAGTTAATTGCCGGAGTAACGCAAATATCTTTTCCAAAATTAATGTCTGTTGAGATGCCAAAGACGGCGTTTGACCAGTCATGGTCAACGTTCTGCCCGGCAGGACCGACGCCATCATTAAAGACCACCTCCGAGTGGAGCTTTAATACACTGGGCTGATTTGTCAAAGGAAAAGTTATATCCATGTTATAATCGAGCATAAAAATGTGAGCAAATCCGGAAGCAGTTCCGGAGCTCGGCATTCCCGTAGAGAGGTCGACCATTTTTGAAACGAAAGAATCGGTTCTTGACGGCCAAAGCTTAACCAGGACGTAAGTCGGGACGAGCCCTTTGACCTGCAAAATTTTCGGTAAAGAGAAAATCGCGTGCATTTCCTGCAGGTCGGCCCATTCACTTCTAAGATCGGGGTAGTTATAATAGACCCATCCAATTCTATACGCAGTAGCGTAACTCTCGTCGCCGAATAACATGTTCTGATAATACACATTGTAGTCCCAACGCTCTGCATTCTCGAAGCCATTCGCATTTGCTCTGTGCCCCGTTGCATTGATACCAAAACCTGTTCCAAACAAATCCAGATTGACCATTGGATGGATTGCAGCACGGTCGTCATAAACATCAAACCCCCGCCAGACGTATTTAGTACCGAATTCGGCGCCTATCCAACCATGCAAATCCCCGGCCTGTACCATACTTACCGCAGCCAACAAAACCACTACACTTGTTAAAAATCCCTTTTTCATAACTATTCCCTTGAAAAAATTAAATTAATATTTTTTTTACCATTTACCGCTTTTTCTCAACTCGGCTTTGGGATAACTTTCAAGGTCTTTGGTATACTTTTTCAATTCGCCTTCGGGCAGCTCAAAATCAGTAAGCTTTCCGGATAAAAAGGCATCGTAACCGGTCAAGTCCATCAGTCCATGTCCACTGTAGTTGAATAAAATCATTTTTTCTTTGCCTTCTTCCTTGGCTTTTTTGGCCTCCTCAATAACAGCGGCCAGTGCCTGGCTTGTTTCGGGCGCAGGAATAAAACCTTCAGTCCTGGCCCAGATTAAAGCAGCATCATAGGACACTAATTGATGGTATGCCCTGGGCTCCATCAGCCCTTCCACAATTGCCTGACAAATCAGGGGAGCCATTCCATGATATCGAAGACCACCGGCATGAATAGGCGGCGGAATAAAAGCGTGTCCGAGGGTAAACATCGCCAGAAGCGGAGTCGTGCAGGCGGTGTCACCAAAATCATAAGCAAACGGCCCGCGAGTCATAGTCGGACAGGCAGTCGGCTCGACGGGAATAATTTTGATGTCTGCACCATTAATTTTATCAGCAACAAACGGGAAAGACAAACCGGCAAAGTTGCTTCCACCGCCGGCACAGCCAATAACAATATCCGGCGATTTCTCACCTATTTTTTCGAGCTGTTTCTTTGCCTCAAGACCTATGATGGTTTGATGAAGCAGGACGTGATTCAAAACACTTCCGAGAGAATACTTGGTTTTACCCGATTTATCGGCTACGGCCACCTCGATAGCTTCGCTGATAGCAATGCCCAGACTACCGGGCGTATCGGGCATTTCTTCCAGGACTTTTCTTCCGGCATTGGTTTCCGGGCTGGGGCTCCCAACGCAATTTGCACCCCAAACCTGCATCATCATTTTTCTGAATGGCTTCTGGTCGAAACTTATCCTGACCATAAAGACCTTGCATTCAAGCTCCAGCAGCTTGCAGGCGAAAGCCAGGGCGCTGCCCCATTGCCCGGCACCGGTTTCGGTAGTAATCTTTTTAGTTCCGAACTGCTTGTTATACCATGCCTGAGCGACCGCAGTGTTGGGTTTATGGCTTCCCGGCGGGCTGACGCTTTCATCTTTGAAGTATATACGGGCCGGAGTATCAAGATACTTTTCGAGATATACGGCTCTTCGCAGTGGTGTCGGCCTCCAGCGATAAAGTATATTGAGAATTTCCTCCGGGATGTCAATCCACCTTTCAGTGCTGACCTCCTGTTCGATGAGGTTCATCGGAAACACCGACGCGAGCATTTCCGGCCCGATTGGTTTGCCATCAGGGCCGAGCGGTGGAAGAGGCGGTGTAGGCAAATCGGCAGCCAAATTATACCATTGCCGTGGGATATCACTCTCATCCAGTGGAATCTTGACATTATTCATTTAAATTCTCCTTAGCATAAATATAAGTCATCTGTACTTTTTTATAATCGGCCACAAACATCAATAATCTGTATTTTATTTCTGATATATATATATAAGTCAATTAATGTATCTTTATAATTGACGCTAATTTTGTAAAATTTTTTTTATGTCCCTGAGAAAAAATTATATCGGTCTGAATAGATAACTTTCAACCGAAGTAATATGGGAGCATTTTGTAGCCAGGTTCTGATAAAAGGCCGGAAAGTCTATAAAATATTTGAATAAAAAGACGCCATTTGGTGACATTGAAGATTGCAACAGTTTCTTTGGATAAGGGCTAAAATCCTGCCTGATTTACTACCGCAAACAGAAGATGTCGAGCAGGTCAAAAAAAAGGTACTTTTATATGTTGATTCAAGAATAGAAAATGAAGTAGTATAAAACAAGCAAAATAGAAAGAAGCTGGTCCAATGGAAAGGATAATTATGGAGACGGTCTTGGAGACAAAAATAGCCGGTATCGAGCCGAGTCGTGGCAAGGTCCGCGACATATACGACCTTGGCGATAAGCTGCTTATAGTTGCTACCGACAGGATAAGCGCTTTCGATGTGGTTATGGCCAACGGAATACCTTATAAGGGAATTGTCTTGACGCAGATTTCGCTGTTCTGGTTCGACTTTCTAAGCGATGAGGTTGAGCATCATTTAATTAGCGCCGATGTTGAGAGTTTTCCACCTCCTTTTCGCAATTTTAAAGCTCGTCTGGCCGGGCGGAGTATGTTGGTTAACAAAGGCGAAGTTTTGCCGATTGAGTGCGTGGTCCGGGGATACCTGGCCGGCTCCGGCTGGAAAGAATACAAGACAAGCCAGACCGTCTGCGGCCAGAAGCTGCCGGCGGGACTTAAGCAGTGTGAGAAGCTGCCGGAATTTATTTTCACTCCAGCTACTAAAGCTGAGAGGGGAGAACACGATGAGAATATCACCTTCGAGAAATGCATTGATATCATTGGAAAAGAGCGGGCGAACTATGTGCGTGATAAAAGTATAGACGTTTTCAAAAAGGCCGGTGATTACGCCGAGACCAGGGGGATGATTCTTGCCGACACGAAGTTCGAGTGGGGAATTGTGGACGGCAGGATTATTTTGATTGATGAGATTTTGACTCCGGACTCATCGCGTTTCTGGCCGGCTGATAAATACCAGTCCGGCAGGGACCAGGAAAGCTTCGATAAGCAGTTCGTACGCAACTACCTGGAGAGTATAAACTTCGATAAATCCGGGCCCGGCGTAGAGCTGCCGGACGACATTGCCGTTAAAACAAGCAAAAAATACATCGAGGCCTACGAACGCCTCACTGGAAAAAAGTTCGAATTCAGCAGTTAAAAACGCTTTTTACGGGGAAAAATCGACAATAAAAACGATTACAGCGGCCGCCAGATTCTGGTGGCCACTTTTTTTTGAAAAACTTTTACACAAGATAGAATCCCGGCTGTTATTATTATATGGAAATGGCATTAGTAATGCCTTACGGCACCGAACGCGTTCAGGTTTTAGGAATATTGGAGCTGTATAGATGAATTTATCCAGAAGAGCAGAGACCTTCGAACAGATAAGAGCAAAATATGTCAGATTTCTGGCATCCGTTCTTTGGAAACTGACTGGTGACCGCGAGCTTTTCACCGAGGCAATGCAATACGCCCTGCTCGGTATCTGGCAGAACATCGAGAAGCTCAACAGTAAAAAAGCTGGTGCGTACATCTATCGGATTGCACTTACGGCCAATTCCACCGCATGGCGAAACAGAATCGGCAAAGATGGCCAATTCGCCCGAAGCCGAATCAGAACAGACAAAGAGCCGGGCGAAAGGCTCAACAAAGAAGACCTGACATCGATAGTAAGACGAGAGATAGGCCATCTACCCGCCAGGCAGGGCCGGGCAATAGTAATGCGATACCTGGAGCAGAATGATTATAAGAATATTGCTGAAAAATTGCGATGTACTGAAGCCGGGGCAAGGTCGCACGTATCCAAGGCAATCGGAACTTTGAAAAGCAAACTTGCCGCTTTAGTAGAACAGGAGCGATAACAATGAACGAAGAAAGAATCGAAGAAATCCTGAAAAATATCGGCAGTGAAAATGTGCCGGCTGATGTGCACAAGCTCGCAGACCAGACGTCGAAAGACTTTACCGAAACTTTAATGCAAAAAAAACAACCGAAACATTACGTTTTGTGGGAGTTTATTATGAAAAGCAACATAACAAAATTAGCCGCTGCTGCGGCGATAATCGTAATAGCATTTTTCGGCTTCAGCCAATTCTTCGGTGGTACTGTAACCTTCGCGGATGTCATCCAGCCGATTCTAAATGCCCGTACTGTGATTTTTGACCTCATTATAGGCGAAGACGAAGAAACAGGCCCCGTCATGCACGAGATAGTTGTTGATTCACGAATCAGAAGGACCATATCGAACCTGCCAAACATGACCTCTATTATTGACCTGGAAAGTGCAAAAATACTCGCGCTTGATACCAACGCAAAAACAGCCGTTTATATTGATATAAAAGGCTCACTTCAGGAAAAAACAAAAAACTACATAGAGTTTGTTCGGAAGGTCCTTATGAAGTTAAAAGATAGTCCTAATGTTGAAGAGCTTGGCGAACAGGAAATCGATGGACAAAAAGCTATCGGGTTTGTAGCCAGGGGCCCAAATGAAGAAGTGACCATCTGGGCCGACCCTAAAACGGCTGTTCCCATACGGGTAGAGCTTCGATTGGGACAGTCTTTTTCTATTCTGAAGAACTTCAAGTTTGATGTGCCTGTAGAGGACTCGCAGATGAGTATGGACGTGCCACCCGGGTATACATTGCAGAAGACCGAATTCGACCTCTCAGGAGCCACCGAGCAGGACTTTATTGAAAGCTTACGGATTTGGGCCGATGTTCTGATGGATGGCAAGTTCCCGGAGGCTATAGGCACCGAAAATACCATGAAACAGATGCGTCCGCTTGTAGAAAAGATTGGCCAAATGAACCTTTCGGAGGTTGAGGCAACGCAAATGGCGATGAAATTTGCACGCGGGATGCTGTTCCTCCAAATTTACGAAAGCGGGGGCAACTGGCACTACGTTGGAAACGGCGTAAAATTTGGAGATTCCGAGACAGCCGTTTTCTGGTATCAGCCGAAAGATTCGGAAAATTATCGTGTGATTTATGGTGACCTGCACGTCGAAGAGGTTAAAAAGGACCAATTGCCGATGTAATCTGAGGAAGTTTTCGACATTATTGAAAATTCCAGTTTGTTTAAAATGTATTAATTTAAAGGCTTAGACGATGAAAACGAGAATAATCGTAAAAATACTGGTAATCTTGGTTGCTTTCAGTACGGGGGCCTGTTTTGCGGTCGGCGCTGGCCCAGCCGGTTCTTACAAGTCTGTTTTGGGCCGGACATTTGAGCTTGCAGGAGAGCGCTCGAAGCAAACGCAGCAATTCCAGATGGAATCCCGACTTATTCACTACGCGCTTGACGGTACCCGTGTAAGTACCGATGTTTATAACCTCCGTTTGAAATGCGTTCCGGCTCCGTTGTCCGGCAAGCCTGGAGATGAATACGCCTGCCTCGATTTTACACTGAAGTTGGGAGATGCACCGGAAACGTCTATTCCAGCCCTTAAGGGTTGGTCACACGTTTTTAGCCTGATCCCAACGGATCTGGATAAAAAGGGACAAGTATTTGGTATTGACCATACGAAATTCGAGAATCTTAAGGACGCCGACGGCAAGGCAATACCAAAGGCAAATGTCTATCATGTATATAATGCCTTCATCGATTTTCACGCTTTTTGTGACTACTTTGCCAAACGAACTTTCGGCGGAAGGGGCATCCAGGACATAACGAAGATTGGCCAAAGAATTGTTCACGAATCAGCATTCAGTGAGCCGCCGGTGAACCTCGGCAGCAACGTTGCCAAGGGGTCGTTTTTCAAAAACGGAAAGATAACACTTGAATTCAAGGGACTCTGTTTGGTGGATAATGCTCCTTGTGCTATTGTGACCGTCGATTCCGGCCAAAGCTCATTTAAAATGATAATGAATCCTGCCACGAGTATGGAGGAAAGGTCCGTTGGGAGTTCCCATTATAAGGGTGATATCTATATAGACCTTGCCACAAAATGGATCAGGAAGGTAACTTTTAACGAGCTCGTCATCACGGAGTCTACGATGCCTGCAACGCAAAAAAAGAAGAATGAGGTCGTTGAAAGAAACATCACGATTCGTAATGTCAAATAATGAATGAGTTGCCTTCCATTTACTAAAACTGGCGTTGTTATTTATTCTTCTTAGGAACATTGCTAATATCGATATGATTCAGGTGCAGGACAAAAAAACTCGCATATTGTGGTGAGTCGGTTAATCCTGCGGACGCTGATAAGATTTTGCTGCGAAGGAGGATTTCTGGCGGCTAATACAGAGGAATATATGAAGACCTGACATCAGAAAATGTCTCCGTGTAGCAATTGGCGAAACTCGAAAGCCAGTATTAACAGTAACAATAGATAGGCCGGATTTACTACCCGGCCTTTTTGTTTATAGTTTCCACGCTTTTGCGAAGGCCTTGAAACTGCGGTCGTAAGTCTTCTCAACATCATCAGGGAAGCAGCAAGCGGGCAATTCCTTTATAGACAAATGAAACTTTATGCATTCGCAGCATACTCCCTTTTTGCTACATGGATATGTGCAATTGCAGTTTTGTAAATTCTGCTCTTTTTTGCACTCCATCGAATATTCCCCGGAATCAATTGTTCAAAACATTTATATTCTATTCGCTTACCTTTAGTTTGTAAAGGCAGATGCTAAGCGGCGGGATATCTAACTTATCGCAGCCATCTGCGATTTCCTTTTCCTCAATCACAACCTGTGGCTCTTTGCCGGGTTCGTTGTAAACCATAGGGTCAGAGTTGGATATTATCCAAAGCTGTCCACTGCCGGTCAGCTTTATGCCCTTTAAGTCCAACGCAAATTCATATTTGCTCTCAGCAGGATTGACAATGCCAATTGTAAGCGCTTTTTTGTCACTCGTTAAGGCGGCTGATATATCAACCGGCGAAACCGCACCTGCAACTTCAACCGGAATCGTGCCGAAGTGCTGCCTGTAGAGTTTCAAAGGCAAAGCTGTAGTGGCAAAGGCAGCATCGGTTTTGGTAGTTTTGACACAGCCGATGACGTTGACCGTCTGAGCATAACTAGCCAGGAAGATTATATCCGAATGACGAAAGTATTCATGCAGGCCTTTGGCAATCCCAAGAGCATCTTTGTGGAAATATCGGGTTCCCAGCTCGCCAAATAAATGAGGTCCATACCAGTAGTTCCATTCAGTCATGGCGATTCGTATATCTTTATCTTTCAGGGTATTCAATTTTTGGCGGAGTTGCTGATGGAATTGAACCTTTTGTTTGATACTGTTGGCTATTTGAGAGGTGTGTTCGATGAGGTTCGATTTTTGCTTACAATAAAAATGCTCTGCAATCAGGTCAATATGATTCGAACAGTGCCGCAGCAATCCTTTGCTCCACGGGCCGGCATTTCCGGAAGCTATCGGGATAATATTCGGGTCAACCTCGCGCATCTTGTCCACAATCCAGTTATGTTTGAGGACATAATGTTCAAGCTTCATATAGCCGAGTTGCCAGTTGCCCCACATTTCATTACCGATACACCAGTAGCGAACATTAAAGGGTTCCGGCTCACCGTTCTTGGCCCGCAAAGAGCCCATTATTGTATCAGCCGAGCCGTTGGAATATTCCAGTTGAGCAGCCGCGGAGTAGGCATCGCCGAAGCCGGTATTGACGGTCACCAATGGTTCGGCATTGACCAGACGGCAGAAGCGGATAAATTCGTTGAAGCCGAAGTCGTTATGCTCCACTCCCGTCCATGCGGGATTTTTGCGAGGAGGTCTCTTGTCCCTGTTGCCGATACCATCTCGCCAGTCGTAACCACTGACGAAGTTTCCGCCGGGCCAGCGATACATCGTGGCGCCGAGTTCTTTAAGCAGGCCCAATGTATCGGCTCGCATACCGTTAATATTGTCCGCAGGCATCAAAGAGACCGTACCCACAAAGCACGCTCCATCGGCTGCCTTGATTTCCAGTTTGCCCTCTGTCGTGTCGGCACCGGCTGTAAACTGGAATTGGTGTTTGGTATAACGGTTCGCATCGATACCAAACTGGGCGACTTGTCTGTCTTCCGGCTGGTCACCCCAAATAAGTGATACCGTCACATTTGTTCTTTGCTGCTTGGCTTTTAGGTAAATATAACCGGTATATTTCTTATTTTTAACCAGTCCGAGGTCGAGTTGCCGGATGCCGCTGCCGGGCTGAATAAGCGGTGTGTGCTCACCAACGAAGGAATCTTCCTTGACCATAACCACCGAATCAGCCACTCCTGTGATTTGCCAGGGTGAAGCGCCGACTACCGCAAACGGATGATTTTTAGAGACGCCCCCTGCGCTGCGATAGGGGGCGTAATTCGCCTTAATGGGAAAATAGAACTTACGGTCTTCGAGCATCTCCGCCCAAATCCCGCCGTAAATACACCTGCCGAGATGTTCTATAAACTGACCATAAATATATTTCGAAATCGGCTCTCTGGTTTTAGTTGCATCGATTTTTACGGTCGGCTTTGTTCTTTCCGCAGACATCTCGCGTCTCATCCCCGGCGGTGTCAAAGGCCGCGCCGCTGATTCATCTCGCGCCAGCCAGACCGCCATTTCGCCAGCACGCCGGTTCGCCCAAACACAGTAGGGAACAGCCACGATATCCTGTTTTTGCCTTGACTGTATTTTCCCTTCTTTGTCATAGCTCAGACCAACTGCCTCACCGCTAATCACCGTTACGCCACTGAGCAACTCCTTTCTATGCTCTGTCTTCAGTTCGGCATTATCCGCCAAAAGCAGGTTAAGAACATGGCCGTCATTATCAATCCCCTCGGCGCAGTACACAATCGGCCCCCGCTGCAGGGCTACCCTGCCTGTATTTGCCTTGACTTTTTCATCAGACATAACCCGCCGCACCGGCATTGTCAGTTCCAGTTCGATAACATCACCATTTTTCCAATTCCGCTCAATGCAGGCAAAGCCTTTCTCCATATCCAAAGCAATCTCTTTGCCGTTGACACTCAGACTCGCTTTTTCATCGCTGCTGTCAGCATAACGATACAAATCGCCCGGCACCGGCTGGTTCTGCGCCCAGCCGGGAATACGAACGCAAATTGTAAATTTGGCCGGGCTCCGCGGCTCAACCGTCATCTTCACCGACCCATCCCACGGGTAACGCGTCTTCTGCTTTATCCGCACGGCGTTGTCTTTCGTTATTATGGTCCCGGAACCACTGACGAACAGATTGACGTACAGCTTATTTTCCGAATGTGCATATACGTATCCGGGAACTGACGGAATAAAACGCGTTACATTTGTCGGACAGCACGCACAGGAAAACCATGCGCTGCGCCTGTGCTGGCCACGTGACTCAAGAGGATTGGGATAGAAGAATCTGTCGCCGCTAAGCGACACTCCCGAAATCAGACCGTTGTAAAGGGTTCGCTCCAGCACATCGATATATTTTGCGTCACCATGAAACAAAAACATCCGGTGGTTCCACATAACGTTACCAATGGCCGCACAGGTCTCGCAATACGCCTTCGCGTTAGGCAGCTCGTAGTTTTTACCAAAAGCCTCACCATCGCTCTTGGCTCCAATGCCGCCGGTAATATAGAGCTTCTTTGCGACAACATTTTCCCATATCCGGTCGATTGCTTTAAGATAACTATCGTCACCGGTCAGCGCTGCGACATCTGCCATCCCACAATACATATAAGATGCACGCACAGCGTGGCCCACCGCTTCTCTCTGCTCGACAACCTTCCGATGAGACTGGTTATAGATGCTTCCGCCGGGACCACGTGTATCGAGGAAAAATTTGGCCAATTTCAGGTACTTTTCGTCTCCGGTGGTTCGGTAAAGTCTTGCAAGCCCCATCTCTATTATCTGATGGCCGGGCGCAGTTCCTTTTTTGCCCGGGCCGAAAACCGTATCAAGGAAATCTGCGTTCTTTATTGCAACGTCAAGAAGCGTCCGTTTACCCGTCGCCTGATAGTACGCGACCGCCGCCTCGTAAAGATGGCCCATATTATAAAGCTCGTGGCTGCCGTCCAGTTTTTCCCACCGCTTTTCCCCGAACCAACTGCTTAGACGTTTGGAATTATTTGTGCGGGCTGTGTACAGATAGCCGTCGTCTTCCTGAGCAGCAGCTATCTTGACAATCAGCTCATCCAGGTACTTTTTAAGTTTTGCATCGGGATGGACACTCAACGAATAAGATGCACCTTCGAGAATCTTGTATGGGTCGGTATCATCGAACGGAAAGCCGCCGCGATGCTCACCCTCCTTCAATCCCCCTGCTATGGCGAAGTTGTCGATTCTGCCGGTTTTCTCGCACTTGCCAAAAGCATAAGGAATCGACACCTTCCGGTTCGTCTCAATCCGAGCTGCCCAGAATTTATCCGTAACTTTAACAAGAGTGAACGGCACCGGCTGAATGGGGTAATCCTTCGATGGCTGGATGGTCTTCTCAAGCTTGCCGGCTGAGACTTCACTCCCGGCCCCGGCATCACATCCCTGAAGACTTATTCCAAGACATATCCCAAACGCTAAAACTGCTATGATTATTTTCTCTCTGTGCATAACAATTCCTTTCGCATCGTGTTTTACCAAATAGAAGACAACAGATTCACAAACAGGATTGTAGAGAAAATCAGGAGAAATGCAATTCGATTATGTCTTTGTCGTTGAGGACATGGTTTCTCTGGGCATTTTGGCCGTCATAGACACCCGTGCCCCAGATTCTTGCGAATTTAAGCTTCTCAACCAGTTCCCTGTGAATAGCCGTGGCCAAATCCATAACGGTTGAGCCCACCGGCAGTGTAAACGGCTCATCCATATCCGCCCTTTTTCCAGGCGGCTTGGCATAAACGCGAATAATATTTAACTGCCCGAACAAAAACTCGCTTAGCTTGTCCATCCCCTCGCCATTCTCGACCGATACCTTAATAAATTCGAAGGGATATTTGCATGACCTTTTAAATGTCTCAATCGAACCGGCTACAGCAATATCGGATTTGGTGCAGATGCAAACGGAACGCTTGCCTAACGCGTTACCTCGCTCATCCACAGCAGGCGTATCGGATTCAACCAACAGACTTCTGCCCTCAAGAAAATCCAGGCAGGCGTCCAGCTGTTTTTTAACGTCGGCGGAAAAGTCGATGACAATAGCAATCAAATCGCAGTTGCGATACGTGCCTACCTGCCCCGGAGCAATGTAATCAACGGTAATCGGTGGCATATCTACAAGCTGAATCTGCACATCCTCGAACATCATCATTCCCGGCACAGGAGCTGTAGTGGCGAAAGGAAATTCGGCTGCGTTGACCTTTGCATTGGTCATTGCTGCTACAATGGAGCTCTTGCCGCTGTTCGGCGTGCCCAATAGAACCACCTGCCCTACACCGCCTCGCTGCACATGAAAGATATCGACATGCTTGCCTTTCCCCTTTTTTGCCGGAGCTTCTTTTAATTTACTGAGCTTTCTGCGAAGGTCCGCCTTCAGGTGGTCGGTACCTTTATGTTTGGGCATTACCGCAAGCATACGCTCAAGCGCAAGAATCTTCTCCTCGTTGGTCGTCGCCTCGCGATACCACTGCTCTGCCTTAAAATATTCTGGTGTTAAGTTAGCCGGCATAACACTATTATGCGAGTCTTTCTGCTACCAAGTCACCAACTTCGCTTGTTGAGTACCCCATTTTTCCCGCCTGCATCGATTTGAGCTTATTGGCGGTTACGAACATCACTGCCTGCTCTACCTGCTCTGCTGCTTTTTCTTCACCTAACGCCGCCAGCATCATCTGCGCAGCGCATATAGCAGCCAATGGATTGATAACACCTTTGCCCGTATATTTCGGGGCGCTTCCGCCGATTGGCTCGAACATACTTACGCCCTCGGGATTGAGATTGCCGCCTGCCGCAATACCCATACCGCCCTGGGTGATTGCGCCGAGGTCGGTTATAATGTCACCGAACATATTACCCGTCACAATGACATCGAACCATTCCGGGTTCTTGACCATCCACATACATGTAGCGTCAACGTGATAATACTCCCGCACTATATCCGGATATTCTTTTTTGCCCATCTCATGAAATGCCCGTTCCCAGAGGCCGTAGATATAAGTCAGCACGTTTGTCTTGCCGCAAAGTGCAAGCGTATTATTTTTTCCCTTGCCGCGCGCTTTCTTGCCGTGCTTGCGTGCATATTCGAATGCGTACTTTAAGCAGCGGTCAACCTGAAACCGATTATAGACAGCCGATTGCACAGCCACTTCGTTGGGCGTCCCTTTCATCGTAAATCCGCCGGCGCCGGTATATTGGTCGCCTGTATTTTCTCGAACCACGACATAGTCTATATCTTCCGGCCCTTTGTCCTTCAATGGCGTCTCCACTCCCGGGTATAGCTTCACAGGCCGAAGGTTTATATACTGGTCAAGCTCGAACCTCGCTTTCAGTAATATGCCTTTTTCAAGGATGCCCGGCGCAACGTCCGGATGGCCGATTGCACCCAATAGAATCGCATCGAACTTGCGAAGCTCCTCGATGCCGCTGTCCGGCAGCGTCTCGCCGGTCCTCTTGTAGCGTTCTCCGCCGAAATCAAACTCGGTCAAATCTACCTTGAAATGAAACTTGTCCGCCGCTGCCTTTAATACCTTAACCGCCTCAGCCGTCACCTCCGGCCCCGTCCCATCTCCGGGCATCACTGCTATCTTATACGTCTTCGCCACTTCAAATTCTCCTTAACAGTTATCTCTCTACTTCTTTGCCTGCCCCTGCATGTTGTTGGCAGGGGTCATTCCCGCGGAAGCAGGAATCCATATTTGCTTCACCACGCAACGTTCTACTTTTCCATAATCTTGTTTATCCCCTGCAGCTTATCTCTGTAGGCATCTCTTTCCTCGCAGAGAATCTGGGCCTTTCTGTATAGGTTCTCACGGGTCAGTTGTATCAGCTCAAGGACAATCTCTTTCTCGTTCACTCGCACCTTCTTTTGAAGCTGTTTCAGCCGGTTGGTGATACTTCTCTGAACGCCTTCGAGCTGATTGAGTGTAATACCTTCATCAGGATTTTGCCTGGCACTCATTTTTATAACCTCCCAAAAATTTCCTTTATCGATTCTTTTGGGCCAATTTAAATCACAGTTTAAAGCGGTTCCTTTTTTATATGCTCTAATAATCCGCCTGCCTCGATTATCTCAAGTGCAAACTCCGGCAGCGGAGCAAACTCAATATCAATACCTGCGGTTTTATCTTTTATCAAGCCAGCCTTAAAATCAATCTCTATTTCATCACCGTCTTTAATTTTCTCTAATGCATCCGGCGATTCGATGATATAGAAGCCGTTGTTGATGGCATTGCGGTAGAAGATTCGGGCAAACGTCTTTGCAATAACGGTCTTTACGCCTGCACCCCGTATGGCCCAGACGGCATGTTCTCGACTGGAGCCGCAGCCGAAATCTTCTCCGGCAACAATTATATCGCCCTGCTTTACTTTTTTGACAAACTCTGCATCCAAGTCTTCAAGGCAGTGCCTTGCTAATTCTTCCTGCTCGTCGGTATTCAAATACCTCGCCGGTATTATCTCATCCGTATTTATATGGTCCCTATCGTAAACATGTGCTTTAGACATAATTAGATGTCCCTTAAATCAAATATCAAAATGAAAAAATCAAAACTACATATTAAAAATAAAAATTACTTTTTCCCTTTCAGGGTCAATATGCTGGACCCAAATATATTGGCTATCTCGTCAAGCTCACTCAAAAACCACGTTACTTTTTCCGAATTGACTCTTTTACTGTCTCTCAGTAGCGCGAACCAGAGCTTGCTCTCGTTTGCTGACTTGAGAGAAATATTGAAGTAATTGGTAAAATCCTTCTTACTGCTTGCCGCCTGACCTTCAACGTAGTTGGCGATAATACTCGTTCCACTTCTTAATAACTGGTCCGCCAGTCTCCTTGATACGTTGTCGTTCGGTAAGGCATCTAAGAATTCAATGAGTCTAAGCGTGAATTCATAAAGACGCTTCTTGAATTCCTTTTTGATATTTGCTTTGTCGTTTTGCATTTTGATTTTTAATATTTAATCTTTCACAAATGCTTTCTTGCATCGGTCAGCTTGCCTTCTACTGCGCTTGCTGCTGCCGTCGCAGGACTTGCCAGATACACTTCACTTTTAGGATGTCCCATCCTGCCGACAAAATTTCTGTTCGTTGTGCTGACGCACTTCTCGCCTTCAGCCAATACACCCATAAATCCGCCTAAGCATGCCCCGCACGTAGGCGCAGCAATTACACAGCCGGCATCGTAGAATATATCGAAAAGACCTTCATCTTTTGCCTGTTTCCAGATTACAGGCGTAGCAGGCACAACGATTGTTCGAATAACAACCTGTTTTCCTTTCATAATTTTTGCTGCGATTCGCAGGTCCTCGATTCGCCCGTTCGTACAGCTGCCGATATACGCCTGGTCCATTTCTTTACCCGCACATTCGGCAATGGGGACACCGCCGCTCGGCAGATGAGGCAGGGCTACCATCGGCTCTATCTTTGTACAGTCGAATTCCTCGGTTGCTACGTATTCGGCATCAGCGTCGGACTCATATACGGTATAATCAGCTTTGTCTCTCAGGTGCTCGTCGAGATATTGTTTCGTTATTTCGTCAAAGGCCATTATCCCGTTTTTCGCGCCTGCCTCGATTGCCATATTCGTTATCGTCATTCTCGCTTCCATCGACATCTCTGCCAGTGTCGGCCCGACAAATTCCATCGCCTTATATAGCGCACCATCCACGCCAATCCTTGCGATAACTGCAAGGATAACGTCTTTACTATAAACGCCGGGACCGAGTGTCCCGTTGAGTACTATCTTTATCGATGCCGGAACCTTGAACCACAACTGCCCTGTCGCTATCGCCGCCGCCGCATCCGTTGAGCCGATACCGGTGCTAAACGCCGCAAATGCGCCGTATGTGCACGTGTGCGAGTCAGGCCCGACGATAACTTCGCCAGGCCGGATATGCCCCTGTTCCGGCAGTAGTGCATGGCAGACGCCTGCCCTTCCGATTTTATAGTAGTATTTTATCTTGTGTCGCCTTGCCCATTCGTCGAGTCGCTTATGCAGCTCGGCGCTCTTAATGTCCTTTGCCGGCTGAAAATGGTCGGGCGTTACTACAATTTTTTCCCTGTCGAACACCTTATCGATACCCTTTTCAGCAAGCATAGAGATAGCCGCTGGCGTCGTAACATCGTGACACATAACGATGTCGAGCTTCGCATCTATAAGCTCACCCGGCGTAACCTTCTTTTTCCCCGCCGCCTTGGCCAAAATCTTTTCAGTTATCGTCATACCCATAATATTTGTCCTAATTCTGTATTGCCTGCCCTCCATAGCACGTAGGGCGTCGGAGGGTCATACTCATAGTTATTCAATCCTAGATTTACATTAGATTTCCGGTTCTACTCTATCGGTTTTGCCTTTACCCTGCATTGCCATCATCCGGTTAATAGCATCTACATACGCCTTCGCGGACGCTTCGATTATATCTGTCGAGATACCGCGTCCGACATAGCTTCGGCTGCCTGTCCTGAGCGACGTCGAAGGATCGTTTCTAATCGTTACAGTCGCTTCGCCGAGCGCCTCTTTACCGCCGGTCAGTGCTCTTATGGTATAATTTTCCAGTTTCGGTGATTGGCCGGTGGCCTCTCGGATGGCTTCGTATGCAGCATCGACGGGACCGTCACCGGTGGCATCAGCCTGTATTGTTTTGTCGGCTGCTCTCATTTTTA
>CAYWUO010000011.1:0-22683 GCA_964461285.1 uncultured Pirellulales bacterium | reverse complement strand
CACCAAGACATGAGGGAAGTATCCATCCTGTTACTCTTGCCGTCTGTTATGAACTTGGGATTAATGAGGTCTATCGCGTTGGTGGCGCACAAGCTGTAGCTGCTTTGGCATCGGGAACGACAAAAATCGCAAAGGTTTATAAGATCGTTGGGCCTGGTAATACATGGGTTCAGATGGCAAAGGCCACGGTATTTGGAGTTGTTGATATTGACTCTATAGCAGGGCCAAGTGAAGTTTTAATAATTGCGAATGATAAGGCAAATCCTGCCTGGGTAGCTGCTGATATGTTAAGTCAAGTCGAACACGTACCCGGTAGTGCAATTTTATTTACCGATTCACAAAAGCTTGGGGAAAAGGTTCTGAGTGAACTCAAAAAACAGTTAGAGCATTTAGGACGTAACAAAGAAATAACAAAGTGCCTTGAGAAATATAGCAGTATTGTTGTATTTAAAGAAATGGATGATGTAACCAAGTGGGCTAATAATTTTGCCTCAGAACATTTGGAGATTCAGTGTGGTAATAAGAGTAGAGACATCGCCGAAAAAATCGAAAATGCTGGAGCAATATTCATCGGTGACTACAGCCCTGTAGCCGTTGGTGACTACTGGGCCGGTCCAAGCCATACATTACCTACAGGAATGAAGGCTTGGTTTTTCAGCGGGCTAACCAGTAATGATTTTATCAAGTCAACGAGTATTATCGAATACAATAAAAAAATGTTAGCTGAAAGTGCAGAGGATATTATTCGCTTAGCTGAGGCCGAAGGTCTCGACGCTCACGCAAAAAGCGTAAAAATCCGTCAAGAAAAGTAAAAGGGGCAGGGGGATTACATTGTTAGTTTTTCTTTTATTATTTCTGTGGCCTTAGCCAGGGCTTCATCGATTTTTTCAGGTTTTTTCCCACCGGCATTAGCTATTTGTGGTCTTCCGCCACCACCACCATCTACTATCGGTGCAATTGTTTTAACTATATCACCTGCTTTAAGGCCCTTCTTGATTAAATCGTCGGTTATCCCAGCAAGGAGTGTTGCCTTTCCATCATCGTCAAAGCCCAAAACGACAGCGGCAGATTTCACCTTCTTTTTAAGCATATCTATTGCTTCTCTGGCCTGCTCGAGCGAAGTCGGCGATAATCGGCCGATGATTATATAAGACTCATCGATTTTTTCACTTTTTTCCAGAAGCTGTTTTGCCTCTGCCATAGTATCACTTCCAGCTTGTCGAGCGGCTGATTTGAGCTGCTTTGTGAGTTTTTTATTGTCTTCTATTAACTGGCCAAACCTGTCAACAAGGGCCTCAGATGGTACTTTTAGCATCACTGAAAGCTCGTCGACAATGTCGCTTCGTTCTTTGAGGTATTTGGCCAGACCCTGGCCGGTAAGTGCCGTGATTCTTCGTACACCGGCTGAGATACTCTCTTCCTTGATTATCTTGAATCCGCCTATTTTTCCAATCCTGTCCACGTGCGTGCCTCCGCAAAATTCCTTGCTGAATGCCTTACCAAGCTGCTCACCTCCGCTGTCATCGATAGCCACTACGCGAACCTCATTTCCGTATTTCTCGCCAAACAGCGCCATTGCACCAAGCTTTTGGGCTTTGTCTTTTGGCATTACCGCGCTGGTAACCGGAAGGTCTTCTGCGATTTTTTCTCGTACTTTATTCTCGACCTCCTTCAGTTCTTCGGCAGCAGGGGCTTTCGGGTATGTAAAGTCGAATCTCAGGTAATCCGGCCCAACGTAGCTGCCCTGTTGGGCTACCGATTTGCCCAAGACCTGTTGTAGTGCCCACTGTAATAGATGCGTAGCGGTATGGTTTTTCTTTGTCGCGTCTCTGTCTTTGCTGACTATCGCTGTAACTTTATCGCCGACATTGAATACGCCTTCGGCAGCTCTGCCTCGGTGTATTACACAGTTAGCTATCTTTGTAGTACTTTCAACGATGAACTTTCCGTGCTCGGATTTGATAATCCCACAATCGCCGACCTGCCCGCCAGCTTCAGCGTAAAAACAGGTCCTGTCAAGAGCAAGTCCAACCTCGGATTCAGCATTAATTTGACCATCGTTTTTGAAACCTTCTTTATCTACGAAGCCGACTATTTTACTGTCGCAGGTGTCCGTATGATATTTATGAAGGTCTTCGGTTACGGGTAGTTCGATGTCGGTTATGGTAATACTTAGTGAAGCGCTCTTTTGTGCTGCCCTTGCGCGCCGTCTTTGCTCCTCCATAAGTTTATCAAATTTAGCGGTATCCACTTTCAGGCCTCGTTCTTCAGCCATGAGTTCAGTCAAATCGAGCGGAAAACCATAAGTGTCATAAAGCTGAAAAGCATCGTTACCGTTTATTGTTCTTTCAGAAGTTTTTGCAACTCGTTCGGCAGCTTCTGTAAAGATTTCAATACCTCTATCGAGCGTTCTGCCAAAGCTTGCCTCTTCAGACTCGATAACGGTTGAGACGTAATCTGCCCTTTCCTTGATTTCGCCAAACGCATCGCCCAGGCAATCAACCACAACCGGCACAAGCTTATAAATAAATGGTTCGTGCATGCCTAACTCTCTGCCGAACCTTGAAGCCCGGCGGAGTATCCGCCTGATTACATAGCCCCTGCCTTCGTTGGAGGGCGTTACACCATCGGTTATAGCAAAAGTGAGCGAGCGAAGATGGTCGGATATAACTCGAAAGGCATTGTCGGCGTCATTGTTCAACTTAGAGGTATATTTATGGCCGGTTATTTCAGCAGTGCGATTAATGATTGGCATAAACAAATCGGTGTCATAGTTGCTTTTTTTATTCTGCAGCACTGCAGTAATTCTTTCCAGCCCCGCGCCGGTATCGACGTATTTCGCACCCAGCTCAAGGAGCCCGCCATTGTCTGTGTGATTATATTGTATGAAGACCAGGTTCCACAGCTCTATGAAGCGGCTGCAGCCGCCGTTGACACTGCACTTATGGCCGGACACACCCTTTTTGTCACACATATCAGGGCCAAGGTCGATATGTATTTCACTGCAGGGCCCGCACGGGCCGGTATCACCCATCTCCCAGAAATTATCCTTTTTACCGAAAGCCAAAACTCTATCAGCGGATATTGGTGTAACTTTAGTCCATAGCTTTGCCGCCTCATCGTCTTTGGGCAGATTATCGGTTTTATCACCAGCGAAGACCGTTGCCCATAAACGGCTCGGCTCAATGCCCCAGACCTTTGTAAGTAGCTCCCATGCCCAGCGAATCGCCTCGGCCTTGAAATAATCATCGAATGACCAATTACCTAACATTTCAAAAAAGGTGTGATGGTAGGTATCCTTGCCCACTTCCTCAAGGTCATTGTGTTTACCGCTCACCCGCAGACATTTCTGGCTGTTGACCGCCCGGTGATAGTCCGGGGATACTAATCCCAGAAAAATATCTTTGAACTGGTTCATTCCCGCGTTAGCGAATAGCAGGGTCTCGTCGCCGATGGGTACTATCGGGGAGCTGGGAATGACTTCGTGGCCTTTATCCTTGAAAAAATCTATAAAGCCGTTTCTAATTTGCTTTGCACTTAACATCTCATGTCTCGAATATTGTGTCTCACTTCACAAGGTGTATTCGAAAAAATCACCCCAATCCTTTGGCAGCGAAGATTTTATTTTTTATTTCTTTACATAAATCTTTGTTTTCAACCAAGAATTTTTTGGCGTTTTCTCTGCCCTGGCCGATTCGCATATCGCCATAGTTGAGCCACGCACCGTTCCTTTCGACCACTTCGCAGCCAAGTCCCAAGTCGAGCAAATCGCCTTCGTAGCTGATTCCGCTGTCAAACATAAGGTCGAATTCACCGTCACGAAACGGCGGTGCAATCTTGTTTTTTACGACTCTGGCTCTTATCCTGCTGCCGATGGCACCGCTGCTGTCTTTTAAAGTTGTTATTCGTCTTAGGTCGATGCGTACTGAACTGTAAAATTTCAATGCTCTGCCGCCGGGTGTTGTCTCCGGATTGCCGAACATCACGCCTATTTTCATACGGATTTGATTTATGAACACAAGTGCCGTCTTGCTCTTATTGATAACAGCGGTCAGCTTTCTCATTGCCTGGCTCATTAATCTTGCCTGTAGTGCCATGTGGGTGTCGCCCATTTCGCCTTCAATTTCTGCCTTAGGTGTAAGTGCGGCGACCGAATCGACAACTATAACATCGATGGAATTGGACCTGATTAACATCTCGACTATTTCAAGTGCCTGTTCGCCGGTATCGGGCTGGCTTATCAATAGACCGCTGACATTGACGCCCAACTTTTTTGCCCAGGTTGGGTCCAGAGCGTGCTCGGCGTCAATAAATGCTGCTACTCCGCCTGCACGCTGAGCACTTGCAATGATGTGAAGTGCCAGAGTGGTTTTGCCGGAGGACTCCGGCCCGAACATCTCAGTTACTCTGCCGCGAGGGATGCCCGCACCGCCCAGAGCTAAATCCAGCGATAATGAGCCGGTCGATATGCCCTCGATCCTGGCGTATTTATGTTCATCCATCTGCATAATTGCACCCTGGCCATACTGCTTTTCAATCTGTGCAATAACACGCTGCAGGGCATCTTCTTTGCTGGTTGCCTTCGGTGTTTCAGCTTTTTTTGTCTTTGCCATTTTTGCTTTTCTCCTATCCCATATCACGCTTCACGCATTTTGTAATTACCTAACACTGTATAAGCAGGACCACCCGGGGTCAGCTGGCTATGGTAAACTGTAACTGACTCAGCAAATATGCTGCCGAGCTTAAAATCCTTGTAACGTTCAGTAATTTGTGCCAGCTCAAATCCTGCCTTTGAATTTCTTATTCTACAAAGAGTAAGGTGGCCGGAAAACTGCCTCTTTTCAACAGGCCAGCCGGTCGAGTCCAGTTGTTGTTCAAGGTCTTTTTGTAATTCTAACAGATTTTCACTTCCCTTGCCTGTACCAATCCATAAAACTCTGGCGTTTTTACCGCCGAAAAAACCGACCGATTCCACATCCAGTTCGAAGGCCTTATGCCTGCCGGCTGCGTCCTTTGTAATATTACAAACCTCGACAATATCTTTATCTTTAATCTCGCCCAGAAATTTTAATGTAAGATGTATATTTTTCGGGTTTACCCACTTTACCTCGCTCTTTTTAATATCAACTTTACTCTGCAATTCGGCTTGCAAATCGGCCAGGCCTCTCCTGATTTCTTCATCTATATTTATCGCTATAAATACTCGCATTTTATCTGGTTTCTAAAAACTTGTTACTTGTCGTAAGGTTTCTAGTCTGTTGTCAATATCGGTCTTATCTACGGAGGTTAATCCGTTCAGTGAAAAATCGGCGATAGTAAATGCAGCAACCACAGTACCATAAGCAATCGCTTTTTTTAATGAATCAAAGTCTGTTTTATTATTTTGTGCCAAATAGCCCATAAGACCTCCTGCAAAGCTGTCGCCTGCACCGGTAGGGTCTTTGACCTCCGTGGCTGGATAGGCCGGCAAAATAAATCTATCGCCGTTAGAATTGCACATTAACGAACCCGACTCACCTTTTTTAATAATCACTACATTTGTACCCATATCCAGGATTTCCTCTGCCGCCTTTATCAGGTTATGTTCTTTCGCCAACAATCTTGCCTCATCTTCATTGAGTATTAAGCAGTTAATCTTTTGTAGCAATCTTTTCAAATCCTCCAGTTGTCCTTCAATCCAGAAGTCCATCGTATCGGCAGCTACGAAGACAGGATTATCAATTTGGTTGAGTAGTTTAAGCTGCAGATTTGGTGCGGTGTTCGCAAGGAAGACGAAGTTACTGTACTTAAATTCAGCAGGCACGGCAGGTGGGTCTTCTTCGAGGACGTTTAGCTCGATATAATCCGTTGTCCTTTCGTCCATATTCTCACGATATGAGCCAATCCAGCGAAAGGTCTTGCTGTTTTTTCTGACCTCCAGCCCGGCTAAATCAATACTTCTGCCGGCAAGGATTTTAGCTATGTCGAACGGGCAATCCGAGCCGACAGCGCCAACTAGCCGAACCGGACAAAAGAAACTCGCTGCCATACTGAAATACACAGCCGAACCACCAATGCAGTTCTCACTAACACCGTGGAGTGTCTTGACCGTGTCAATTGCTATCGAGCCGGTTACTAATAATGACATTTTTAACTTTTTCCTTTCTTCGTTTCCATTGCAAATATTTTTAAAGTGTTGTCTATTCTTTTAAGGGTATTTTCTTTACCTAACATCTGGACTGAATCGAAGATTGGCAGACTGACAGTTGTCCCGCATAGAGCAACGCGTAACGGCTGAGCGACTTTACCGAGTCCAACTTTCCTTTCTTCGGCTAAGCTTCGAAGCATGTCCTCGATGACCTGCTCGTTGAATTGCTCCATAGCTGCCAGTTTATCACGAACAATCGCCAGAGCGGCCAGGCCGTCATTTTTTAGCATTACTTTTTTGACGGCCTTGTCATCATACTGTATTTGGTCATTAGGGATAAAGAGAAATCTGCTTTTGCGTTCAATGTCAGCTAAGGTCCTTGCCCCCTCGCAAAGTTCCAAAATCCTCCCAAGCTGTTTATCATCTGCTTTAATGACAGGGGATTCGATGGTTTTTAAGTAATCCTTAAAATGGCAAGAAAGTTTTTCTTTACCGGCCAATTTGATATGTTCAGTGTTAAAGGCGACAAGTTTCTGACGGTCGAACAAGCTGTTGGACTTTGTCAAACGAGAAAGGTCAAAGCATTCTGTTAGTTCCTTGGCAGACATAATTTCGCGCTTACCACCCGGGTTCCAGCCCAGCAGCGCAAGGAAATTCACCATAGTCTCCGGCAAATAGCCGCTCTTGAAGAAATCAACAATATTTATTTCCGGAAGTTGTACGCCGAGGTGTTTTGCCATCGCATCCATGCTGGGCATATCCGGCATAGTTTTGCCTTTGATAAAAGATTCAAGCTCATCAGTGCTTAGATTTCCTGCTTCAGCCAGCTTATCTGTGTCGATATCTTCTTTCGCTTTTATAGCCTTTCGGAGTGCTTTTGGACGCTCGCGCTTGGAGAGTTTGCCTCCGCCTTCGCTTATGGTAACGGACATGTGGGCATATTTCGGGGGTTCTCCGAATCCGAGGGCTTTCCATAATTCCTGCTGGCCCGGCGTATTCATCAGATGTTCCTGGCCGCGGATAATATGCGTTACCTTCATTAAATAGTCGTCAACCACACAGGCAAAGTTATACGTCGGAAAGCCATCGCTTTTTTGTATGATAAAATCGCTAATGTCCTGCGGTGAGAACGTTACCTCTCCACGAACTTCATCGGTAACCACAATAGGTTTATCCTGCGGCACAGCAAAGCGCACCGTTACAGGCTGACCCTCAGCTCTCGCCTTTTCCATGTCTTTAGCATCAGGAAAGTCCCTGGGCCGAGGATAGATGAAGTTCTTTTTTTGGACTTCGGCTTCTTTACGCAGTACATCGAGTTCTTCAGGCGTCTCGAAACACCAGTACGCCTTTTGCTCATCGATAAGTTTTTTTATATATTTATCATAGATGTCTCGTCGTTGCGATTGTATATATGGCCCAGTTGGACCGCCTACTTCCGGCCCTTCGTCCCATTCGATGCCGAGCCAGTGCAGGTCATCTATTACCTGCCGGATAGCGGTCGGTGTGTTTCGCTTTTGGTCGGTATCCTCGATGCGGAGTATAAACGTCCCGCCCATCCGCCTGGCATACAGCCAGTTAAAAAGGGCGGTTCTGGCCCCGCCAATATGCAGATATCCCGTAGGCGACGGTGCAAAACGTGTTACAACCTTCTCAGGCATAGTGTATCGTTTCTTACTAACTGTAAAAATATATAAGAATTCTTATGCTAAGCTACACTGCATTTATTGTCAAGGATTGAATGGTAAGTATTAAATATGTTTGGTTGGCCTAAATAGCTACAATGTGCTAAAATAAACCAGTGTGTTGTCAAATAATTAGAAGGCTTAAAAAAATATGGATGATGATAATTCCAAGACCAGGCTGGACTTTGTTAGGCAGATTGTTACTGAGGATATAAAGACAAATAAATGGCAAAGCCGAGTGGCGACCCGATTTCCGCCCGAACCGAACGGATATTTGCATATCGGTCACGCCAAGAGCATTTATCTGAATTTCGGAATCGCAGAAGAATTTGGCGGCCAGTGCAATCTGCGATTCGACGATACCAACCCAATAAAAGAAGAGCAGGAATATATCGACTCGATTATGGAAGACGTCCGTTGGCTGGGCTTCGATTGGCAGGAGAGATTATACTATGCCTCGGACTACTTCGAGCAGATGTATCAGTACGCACTCCAGCTTATTAAAGCCGGCAAGGCCTATGTATGCGATTTGACAGCCGACCAGACAAGAGACTATCGAGGCACCCTGACCGAGCCGGGTAAAGACAGCCCATATCGTGACCGCAGTATCGATGAGAATCTCGACTTATTCGAGCGCATGAGAGCCGGCGAATTCCCGGATGGCTCACGCACGCTTCGTGCGAAAATCGATATGGCACATCCGAACCTGAATATGCGAGACCCGGTTATGTATCGCATCCTGCACGCAGCCCATCCCCGTACCGGTGACAAATGGTGCCTCTACCCGATGTACGACTGGGCACATGGCCTCGAGGATTCCATTGAAAATATAACCCACTCGATTTGCACACTCGAATTTGAAAATCATCGCCCTTTGTATGACTGGTTCCTTGACCAATTGGGGATTTTCCACTCCCAGCAGATAGAATTTGCTCGTCTCAATCTAAGTTATACCGTAATGAGCAAGCGCAAGCTTGCACAATTAGTGCAGCAGGGCCTTGTCAACGGCTGGGACGACCCGCGAATGCCGACTATTTGCGGTCTGCGAAGACGCGGATATTCTCCGCAGGCCATCCGAAACTTCTGCAGGATAATTGGCGTGAATAAATTTAACAGCACCGTTGATATCGCGCTTTTGGAGCATTGCCTTCGCGAAAATTTGAACAAGACATCTGCTCGCGTAATGGCTGTGCTCAGGCCGCTAAAGGTTATTATTGGCAATTATCCTGAAGATAAGGTTGAGCAGTTGGAAGCTATCAACAATCCCGAAGACCCCGGTGCCGGCACACGGAATGTTCCATTTTCGCGGGAGCTTTACATCGAGCGGGATGATTTTATGGAAGAGCCGCCGAAAAAATTCTATCGCCTCGCGCCTGGCCGGGAGGTCCGCCTGCGATATGCGTACTTTATTCGATGTGAGAATATTGTTAAGGACGCAAATGGTGAGATTGTTGAGCTGCACTGCAGTTATGACCCGGCTACAAGAGGCGGCGATGCCCCCGATGGCCGAAAGGTGAAATCAACACTTCACTGGGTCTCAGCTCCACATGCACTCAAGGCTGAGGTACGTTTGTATGACCATTTGTTTACAAAGGAAAACCCGGATGATGTAGAACAAGGCAAGGATTTCACAGCAAACCTGAATCAAAATTCGCTGGAGGTTTTAACGGATTGCCGGGTTGAGCCATCCTTGGAAGATTCAAAGCCATTGAGCCGTTATCAGTTCGAGCGGCTGGGTTATTTCTGCGTTGACCCCGACAGCTTGCCCCAAGGGGGCTCCTCCGATAAGCTAATATTCAATCGCACGGTAACTCTGCGTGACACCTGGGCAAGAATCCAAAAATCGCAGAAACAGATGTAAAAAGTTTGTAACTTTGGATTACTTAAACTCCCGAAAATTGCTCTGTCACGTTTTTATTTGAAGAAAAACATCTTCAAAGATGCTATGAGTAATATCACCCCGAAAATTTTTCGTAAGAGTTCGTCTGGGATTTTAATTGCAAGTTGAGCTCCTAACCAACCGCCGAAGAAAAATCCCAGACAAATAAGTGCAGCTATTTTCAAATCCACATTACCCTGCTTGTAATATGTCCAGGCAGCGAGCAGGCCGATAGGCGGCACCATCAAAGCCAGTGTTGTACCCTGCGCAGTATGTTGTGACAATCCGAACAAAAGAACCAGGCACGGAATAATAATTATTGCTCCACCTATTCCGATTAGACCACTGAAAACACCGGCAACAAGACCCAAAAGCAGATACAAAAATGTATTCATAATTTTAACCTCTTTTTATTTAACCCCGCATTTTACGCGGGATTTTTTCAACCGAATAGCTCCTTAAACTTTTCTTCTATATTTTCGCTTTCGCAAAGCACCTGGCCAATCAGAACCGCTCTTACGCCGATGTCCCTTAGCTTTTCGACATCGTCTCGTGTTTTTACCCCGCTTTCTGCCACCAGTTCGTTTTTGTTTTCAAGCAGCTCCGCTAACCGGCTGGTTGTATTCAGGTCTACCTCCATTGTGTTGAGGTTGCGATTATTTATTCCTATGACACTGTAGCCCTTTTTAGGGAAACCAATCATACTGCGGACGTTAAGTAGCGTATCGGCCTGGTGGACTTCAAGGAGGACCGTTAACGTCAGCTCAGCTGCGGCTATCATCAGGTCCATTAGTTTGCCTGGCTTTAACGCCTCGGCTATTAGCAGTATAGCATCGGCACCTGCGGCGCGGGATTCGTAAAGCTGCCAAATGTCGATAATAAACTCTTTTCGCAGGATAGGTAAATCAACCACCTCTTTAATCTGTTTTATGTATTCGAGCCGGCCCTGAAAATATTTCTCATCGGTAAGAACGCTGATTGCATCAGCACCACATTTTTCGTAGGTTTTCGCAATCGCCACCGGGTCGAAATCCTCACGGATAATCCCAGCTGAAGGTGAGGCCTTTTTGACCTCCGCAATAACGTTTATGCCCCGGCTGTTCGGTTTGGTAACTGCTTTATAGAAGTTTTGACACTTGCGCATCGGGCGAATCTGCTCTTCGAGCTGTTCGAGACTTACCTGCGATTTACGAAGCTCAACTTCAGCTTTCTTATCAGCTAAAATTTCATCCAATATATTTGCCAATTAAGAACATCCTTTATAGGAAACCGAGTATGTATTTTTACCCGGCGACCTTAACGTAGGCCATACGAAGGTCATTGATGGTGTCCGCAAGGACTTTCTCTTCGGCTTCAGCTAAGTTGCCTTTGGTTTTTTCCTGGAGGGTTTCGAGCATATCGACATTGTATTTTGCTAATTCCAAATCCGGCTGTCTTTGTTCCTGTCCCTTTATTTGCAGCAGACCTAAAGCAAATAATGCCTGCGTCATAAGCATACTAATCAGCGCAGCAAAATTTCCCTTTGGTAAAGGTCCACGAGCTTGTTTTTCTTCCGGGGTCTTTGTTTTATCGGTCTCTTCCTGTGCAGCTAATTTCTCCTTCTCTTTCTGAGCCTCTTTTTTCCAATCCTCATCGACAATAATCTTTTTTTCTTCTTTTTTTTCTTCTTCAGCCATGGTCATATCCTATAAAATTTTTCATTTTTGTTTCTTTCGATATTTTTTCATATTTCTGCTGACGTCTTTTTTCTGCTGGCGTTCGGTTATTGTTCTTCTTTTATCATATTTTCTTTTACCTGTAGCAAGGGCAAGTTCTATTTTTGCAAATCCTCTGTCATTAAAATATATCTGCAGGGGCACGAGTGTAAAGCCCCTTTGTTCAAGCTTAATTCTTATCTTGTGGATTTCGTGCTTATGAAGCAGCAGCTTTCTTTTCCTGGTTTGGTTATGTTCAATACCACCGGCCTGTTTGTACTGGGCGATTTTTGCGCCGACCAGCCAGCACTGACTGTTTTCAATCCTTGCGTATGAGCCGTCAAGGTCGGCTTGGCTGGCACGCAGCGACTTTACCTCTGTGCCCAACAGTTCCAGTCCGGCCTCGAACTTCTCAATAAGCTCAAAATTTCGATAGGCCTTTTTATTGACCGCTCGCGGGGATTGTTTATCTTTGCTCTTGCCTGATTTTACTGCCATTTACATTATAATATCGAGCAGGCAACAATTTTGCAAGTATAGAGATAGTCCGATTATACGGATGAAGCAATCCATTTAGCCCTGTAGTCACGAGTCTGTCTTAGGTGGTCCGTTTACTAAATTTTACTTGATGAGTCGAATACTAAACGGATAGCGATAAGCCTGACCGCTGTTGACTTTTATCGTGGCAAGAACGCAAAAGATTATGTCCACTATTGCTACAGCCGGCACAAGAACAAATCCTACGCAGACAAAACAAAGTAACCACGAAGCAATCATTGCTATTGCCACTGTAATCTGAAAATTCAGCGCCTCTTTACCCTGATTATCGATAAACGGGTCCTCGTCTTTCTTTATCAACCAGATAATCAATGGTGCTATAAAGCCGGTAAAAATGGCCAGTAGATGGCACAACATTGCCCATGTGCGGGCGTCCTTACTGATTTGCTCACTTGTTTGTTCCTGCTGTTCGCTGCCTTCGGACCCTTCTTCTGGAGTTTTCTTTGTTTTTGCCATAATCTAACTCCCTTCTATATGCATTTCTTTAATTCAACAAGCTGAAGTTCTTTTTTACAAGGTCTTTTTCGCACAGTCAAGGGTAAAATCCCTGCTATTCTATGACATGGATGTTTTTCTTTTTGGACATATCTTTTAGTATTTTTGGCCAGACAGTCGCGCTTACTTCCCCGATATGGGCTTTTTTCAATAAAAGCATAAATGTTCGGGACTGGCCGATGCCACCGCCGATGCTCAGAGGAATCTCGTTGTTGATGATAGCCTGGTGGTACGGTAGTTTCAGGAAATCAAGCTGGCCTGATATCTCCAATTGTTTTTTCAGTGTCTCCGGATTAACACGGATGCCCATAGAGGTCAGCTCGTGTCGGCGTTTGGTGACGGGGTTCCATACGAGGATATCACCGTTTAGGCCGTGCATTGGTCTTCCATCCTCGGAGGTTGTTTCTGTTACCCAGTCATCGTAGTCTGCTGCTCTCATCTCGTGCGGGTAGCCGTCCTTGAGGACCCAGCCGATGCCGATTATGAAGATAGCGGGGTATTCCTGCACGATGGTGGTTTCGCGCTGCTTGCGGGGCATATCTGGAAATTTATCGAGTATTTCTTCGGCGTGAATGAAAGTTAGCTCATCGGGCAGACTTGGGTATTTGTCCGTCTTTAGCTGGGGGAACATTTCCTGGACGCAGGATTCAGCACCTTTGAGAACCTTCCAGATTTTCTTTACAACTTCGCGCAATAATTTCAGGTTTCTCTGTTCTTTAGTGATGGCCAGCTCCCAGTCCCACTGGTCAACATAGGCACTGTGGTCGTGGTCGAGAAAGTAATCCTTTCGAATGGCTCGCATATCAGTAAGCAGACCCTCGCCGATATTCATACTGAATTGCTTCAAGGCCATGCGTTTCCATTTGGTAGCGGCCTGAACGACTTCGGCATCGATGGGATTTTTGTTGTGGTCATTTGAGATATGGAATCCAATTGGTGTGCGTGAGCCGTCACGGTCGAGCAGGTCATTGACGCCACTATCAACATCCACAATCAGAGGAACGGTAACTCGAATCAGGTTAAGCTCCTTGCAGAGATTCTGCTCGATATAATCTTTAACTGCGTAGGTGGCAATCTGAGTTTCTTTTGGGGTTAGCAGGGATGTGTAGTCATCAGGCAGGTTTTTTTCCAATTCGGCGTAATCGCCTATACCGGGGCCGGCCAGGTCTGCTTTTTTGTCTGTCATTTTTTACTCCTAAATTAAAGTGTACCTTTGCATAATGTTCGACAATCGTAGGTTAGTTGCGAGCTAAAAACAAGTCTTTTTTTTGAATGGCTGAAATAACGGGCGATGCTGAAATTTTCAAGAGCTTATTTCGTCATAATGTAAAACTTGTTATAATCAGGTAGTTTGTCGAAAATTGATAGGGGAAAAATAGTTATGAAAAGTTACAGAAAAGAGCTTTGGTTCAATACCAAAAACAGCAGAGAATATATCAATATTACGCCGCAGGTTGAAGGGTGCCTGAAAGAAAGCGGTATCAAAGAAGGCCTTTTGCTCTGTAATGCTATGCATATTACAGCCAGCGTTTTCATCAACGATGACGAATCCGGCCTGCATCACGACTTCGAGGTCTGGCTGGAAAAACTTGCGCCTGAGAAGCCATATTCACAATATCAGCATAACGGCTTTGAGGACAACGCCGATGCACATCTCAAACGCAGCGTTATGGGCAGAGAAGTAGTGGTGGCAGTTACCGGAGGCAAGCTTGATTTCGGGCCGTGGGAGCAGATATTCTACGGAGAGTTCGACGGCAAAAGAAAGAAAAGGGTCCTTGTAAAAATTGTCGGTGAGTAAGTGGTGGCTTAATGGAGCTATTTTTTTTCTTGATTAAGGTGGTTGTAATATCGCTTTCAGGCGTTATGGCACCAGGACCGGTAACGACTACGGCTATTGCGATGGGAGCACGGTCTCGGTACGCCGGGACACTTATTGCCGTTGGTCATGGCATTGTTGAATTTCCCCTGATGGTTTTGATTATTTTCGGGATGGACAAACTGCTCAAATCGGCTAATACAAAAATCGTAATCGGACTGGCTGGTGGAGTTTTCCTTTTGATTATGGCAATTCAAATGCTGCGTAGTTCGACAAGCTTGCTGGGCCAAGAGGTCAAAGTTAAAAAAAGTAGACCAATAACAGCTGGCATAATATTGTCTGGAGGTAATCCTTATTTTTTGTTTTGGTGGGCTACCGTTGGATTAACACTTGCTATGACTGCAAAAGAATTGGGAATCTGGGCATTCGCATTGTTTGCTATCGTCCACTGGCTGTGTGATTTTGTTTGGTTACAGATATTGTCATGGGCAAGTTTCAAGGGAACGAGTTTATTTGGTCTACGCAGTCAACGGATAGTCTTACTAATTTGCTCGGTGGTGCTGATTGTCTTTGGAGCATTTTTTATTTATAAAGCCGTGGGCACTTTGGTTAAGCTGCTTTAATTTCCTTTCTCAGAACTTATGATTTGTTTCAGATTATATTGGCCTAATGTGTTTTGCTGAGTTTGGGCTATTTGCTTTAGATTGGCCGGCTGGTCGGTCGGTGTCTGGGCAAAGCTCACCGCCTTTACGGATTCGGCAATATCGGACAACCTGATATTTTCCGGGTCCTTTGCAGGCATAAAACCCACTCTGGGGTCGGAGACCCTAACGATAAGCCCGCTGTTGACAAGATGGTCGAGTATCTTGTCGCCGAATTCAGCAGGGATATTTAATTTGCTGCATATAACCTGCTGCGAGACAGGAGCCTGATTTGCTTCAAATCCGGCAGCAATTTCTCTGACGATATTGATAGCGGTAAGGTCGTTGGCTATAAAGTATTGTTCTGTTTTTTTCGCAGCGGCGATCTCGGCCGCGTCAAGGGTTTTTAAGTGTTGAGTGGTGAATGTTAGTTGCAGACCGAACAGAACAATAAACCAGGTTATAAAAATCCAGAAAACACATAAGGGGATAAGGCCCATAATACCATAAAGTTTGCTGTAGGGGATAAATTCCGTGACGTACTGGCCGAAACCCCACTTGGCAATGCTCCAGGCCAGAGCTGCAACTAATGCGCCCCAAATGGCTGCTCTTGCCTGAACCCTTGTGTTTGGCAGGACAAAGTAAAGCAGGAAAAATGCAACGGTTGCTACTATATACGATAAAAAAGCAGGGCCAATATGTGACAGAATGGTTTTTTGAATCTCTCCAGCGGCGGCGTACCGTGTGACGATGTAAATGCCGACCCCGACCAGCAAAGGCCCAAGCGTCAGAAGGGCCCAGTAGTTAATTATTCGGTGCAAAAAAGTCCTGCCTTTGGCGACATGCCATATATTATTAAAAGCCCTTTCTATTGTCGATAGCAGGGACAATGCAACCCATACCACGATTACTATGCTAATAATTGTAATCGTGCCTTGACCGGCCCTTGTGAAAAAATTTGCGACGACTCTGTCGAGGTTCTCGGTGAGCTTGATAGTCTGCTCGGTGTTCTGCGGGTCAGGATACTGGATATTCGAGAGGTGAATCTGGTCGTAGATAAAACCTTTAATTTTCTCGCCAAATTCGCCGTAAGCAGGAGATAGCTGGAATATCCAGAGCATTACGATAAAAAGAGGAACAATTCCGAAGATAGTATGGTATGAAAGTGCTGCGGCCTGTCGGCTTGATTGGTTCTTTATTAACAGAATGAAACAATGTGTCCAGAGTTTGATTTGAAAAACTGCGAAACGGGTTGCTTTACCGAATTGAGCGGTAGGTGTGGATAAAAGTTCATTTAATAACTTCATCCTCGTTCCTTTCTAATTTATTATATATCTCATATGTTTTTCTACGGGGACTTTTCTACTTAAATAACTCTTCAAGCTCTTCACGGAGTCTCTGTCTTAATTGTTGTTTTAATATCTCTCCCATGAGTTTGTCCCAGTCAAGCTTTGGCTTGTCAATAGTGCCGGTTAATGGAAGTTTAATTCTATCCGCGGTTGTTTGTTCGTTAATTTTTACTGTTTCCAGTTTGAAATCCTTTGTCAGGACATAAGGTGTTACAAGCTTCATATCCAGTATCCTGTTAGGTCCGATAGAGCCGATAAAATTGGTTGGGTATTTATCCAGGTTAACCTGCATATTATCATCATAGCTTAGTTTGTCTTTTCGTAAAACAAATTTTGTAGGAAATACCGTCGCATCGATATTTTTACCTGTTTTTGTTTTGGACAGGATGATTCCAAGAAGGCCTTTTGTTTGTAATTTCATATTTTCAATTCCGACCGTTCCAATAATTTCCGATTGTATACCTGTATCTCTTCCGAGTGGTATAGCAAGTTTTTCGCAATGGAAATTTGCAACACCTGTCATGTCTGCCTGGTCTTTAAAAATGGGATTTAGATTCTCCAGAAGATTTCTACCTACCTGCTCGTTGATTTCGACCTTATCTATGATTTGCATAGGACCGGTAGTTTGCAGGACCAAAGGTTTTTGCCTGAGGTCCATCTTGGCGGCAAAGTTAAATTTGCCTTTATTGACTGTTGTCGAAAACGGGGCAATATTCAATAAGCCGTTTAGAACTTGAATATCCAACTCAGCCGCATCGAAAATAAGACCTTTGTACTCGGCTTTGTCAAAACCCAGTTTGGCTTTCGTGTTGAGGTTAGCCAGAAGTTTATCTGTCTGGCCGGTCGGATATTCGCCGGTGAAACTGAAGGTATCTTTTCTTTTGCCCTCTAATTGTAGTCCTTTTGGCAGATATGGGGCTGTTACGGTGCTGACTGCTGACCAGTCGTATTCACAATCAACCTGCCCTTCAAATTTAGTTCTGCCGTCTTCATTAGACTGTTTGATTTCGCCTTTTCTAATCTTAATTTGAGGGCTTTCCAATTTGAGTTTTTTAACATTGATGGTTTTCTGCTTAGGATTAATCTCGGTGTCGAAAACCAATGAGACTTCGTTTGGCTCGAAAGGTTTCTGTTCCGGATAATGCACCTTTAGATTTTTAATCTTTGTCGAGTCAGTTTTGACTATGTAGGTATCATTTTCTGAGGTGACAGATATATCTGAATCAGCGATACCGGCCAATTGCATTTGCTTCGGGAAAGAAATGAACAGAACTGCGAATGGTTGAAGCTTCTTCAAATCGACATTATTTGCAGATATAGGCAGGTTCATCGGCATTGTAGCTTTTTCGTTCAATGGTATTATTGCGTCATTAATAGTGAACTGGCCGAGGGTAGCGTTGACATTCGCCGAATCAATAGCGATTAGGTTTTTTTTCTGGTCGATATCAAATATAAAAGCTACATCAGCTTCCGGCTCAGATGCAGTTGCTTTTTCTGATGATATTGTAACGTTTTTAAAAGTGGATGAGCCGACAGTTGTAAGTTTGTCTTCTTTGATAGAAACTTGGCCTTTGCTGGATAGTTCGCCTGCTATTTTGTATGAGCCTGTATTTGCAAATTGGCCAAGTTCTGATTGGAATTTCCCCAAATCTACATCGGCGTTAAAATTGAGCAGTTCGGCGGTGCCGGTGCAATTGATTTTGGCAAATGAAGAAGATACATCTAATTTATCGAATTTTATACCAGTTTTATCTGAGGATATTAGCGTTTGTGCCTCGATGGGCTGCGAAAGAGAGACTGTCTTTCCATCGATTGCGCCCTGTAAACCTGAGAGAGTTGCCCGGCCTTGAAGTATCTTTGTATCAGCTTCGGTAATTTTTTCGATATTGCCTGTTAACCTGCCAGAGTTTATTTGTACGCCTTCTTTCAATCCTAAAGTATGGGGCATTTGCGAACAAACAGCCGACAGGTCATAATCGAAATCGGCCTTTAATTCGTAGGCCGAGTCCGGCTTAATAAACTCGGTGAATGACTTAAATGTCGTAGGAATAGTACCAGTGGCATTGATGATAGCCCAATCACTTTTAATCTGCAGCTTTTCAATATTTATCGCATCGGCTTTGCGGCTGAGATTGACATCCATATCCAAAGTGCTGGTTTTTATTCTGTCTCCTTTCAGCTCGGCGGCGGTTATGTCAAGATTTTTTGCCTTGATGTTGCCGCTCAAATTTTCAATTTGACCGTTTTTAATTTGACTGTCAATGTCAGCCGAGACAATGCCTTTGGCCTGAACATCAGCCCCGGTTAATGCAAAAAACGGCCCAAGGGATTCAAGGTCCAAGTCATTGACTTCAACGGTCAAATTACCGCTGGTTCCCTTGAGACTCCATCCGGTTTTAGTCCATTTGGGATTAATCTGGCCTGTTGTGTGAACCTGAGATTGTTTACCTTTATCCACAACAGCCAGATTTATATCGAAATCTGTTTTTTGTCCGGGTGGCCGTAAATTTACTTTCGAGTTTATCTGTGAAAATTCAATGGTTTCGTCTTTTGTATCTGTTATTTTCACATTGCCTTCGTTTACAACAAGGTCAGCTTTTCTGATTGGAAGACCGAAAGGCTGTAACTTCTGAACCACCGTCACTTTTTGCTGAGGAAGTTCAGATATAAGCTGCTGCTTAAGGATGAACCGGACTTTCGGCTCATTAATAATCGTTTCACCCAGAGACAAAATGCCCCTTAAAATAGAGCCATAGTGGGGCTTTGTGGCGATTTGCCTGGCCTGAACGAAAGTTTGGCCTGCATTATCGTTGAAACTAAAATCCGTCACCTTGATACCTTTGAGCCAGCCCATTGAGAGAGTTGTGAAATCTGTTTTGCCGTCGAAGGTATTATTAATCTTGGTCAGTATTACTTTCCGCCCCTTCTCGGATGATACAAATACAGGCACAAGCAGAAATAGCAGGAAGATGAGAACAACTATAACTACTAATATTAATTTTAATATCTTCGTCCGGTTTTTTTTTCGTGGCCTGGTTTTGGGATTTTTCTTATCCTGCATCATTTTATCCCCCGAAAAATGAGTGAATAAGCGGATAAAAAGTCGCTTATAGACTCCGCTTCCCGTGACCTGAACAGTGAGAAATCAATCGAGCATTATTTCGTCTGATTTGTGTTTGACAACCTCATCAATTTTTTCGGAATATTTCCTGGTTAAGTCATCAATTTGCTTTTTGCCTTTTTCGAGGTCATCCTCGGTTATAACTTTTTCCTTCTGCTGCTTTTCGAGGTGTTTGTTCGCATCTCTTCTGATATTGCGTATGCTCACCTTTGTCTGTTCGCCGGTGTGTTTAACCTGCTGGACGAGATGCTTTCTTCTTTCCTCACTAAGCGGCGGGATATTAAGGCGGATAAGTTTGCCATCGACAATCGGCGCGATGCTCAAGCCACTACTTTTGATTGCTGTTTCGATTGCCTTAATCGAAGTAGGGTCAAATGGCTTTATTACAATCATGTCTACCTGCGGTGTTGCCAGCGTTGCCATTTGTTTCAATGGTGTAGGCGTTCCGTAAAAGTCGGCCTTTATATTCTCAACCAAAGCAGTGGAAGCCCTGCCGCTGCGTATTGTTTTTAACTCATCGTGCAGAGCTTCGCTGGCTTTTTTCATTTTGGATTCGCTCTCGGAGACTATTTCTTTAGTGGGCATCTTAAATCTCCACAATTAACCAATATAGGTGCCAACTTTTTCACCGCAAATGGCTTTGGCAATATTGCCCTTTTTGAAGATATTCAAAACAATAATCGGTATATTATTTTCTCGACAGAGACTTATTGCCGAATGGTCCATTATCCTGAGGTTTTTATTTATCAGGTCATCGTAAGGTAATTTTTCAAACAGCTGGGCATCCGGATTTTTCTTGGGGTCATCGCTATAGACACCTTCGACCTTTGTTGCCTTTATTAACAAGTCAGCATCCAGTTCGGCGGCGCGTAACGCCGCACAAGTATCAGTGGTAAAGAAGGGATTACCTGTGCCGCCGGCTAATATCGCGATCCTTCCAAGCTCAAGGTGACGAAGGGCACGCCTTCGGATAAACGGTTCGCACATTGCTGCAACTTCGATAGCGCTTAGTACTCTGGTTGGCTGGCCGAGTTTTTCAAGCGTCTCCTGCAGGGCACAGGAATTGATAATGGTAGCTAACATTCCCATATAGTCGGCTGTGTTTCTGGGTATTTGGCTGGTCTGAGAGAAGGTTTCACCTCTTATGAAATTGCCGCCACCAACCACAACAGATACTTGCGGACCGAGTTTGCAAATCTCGAATATCCTTTCAGAAAGTGACTGTAGTGCCGAGCCGGCAATTCCAAATTCACCGGGACCGCAAAAGCTCTCTCCCGAAAGCTTCAACAACACTCGCTTATACTTGCTCTTCGCCATTTCGTATATGGTATTTCGTATATCCTATATCGTATTTTTATCCGACTTCGAAACGGGCAAATCTTTTTATCTTTGCTTCGCCGCCGACCTTTTTGGCTGCCTCAGTTAGAACCTGCTGCACGGTTTTGCTGTCATCCTTGACAAACTTCTGGTCTAAGAGACAATTCTCTTCGAAAAACTTCTTCATTTTACCTTCGACAATTTTTTCTATGATATTTGCGGGCTTATTCTTCATCTGCTCGGCGAAAATAGCTTTTTCCCGCTCGATGGTCTCAGGGCTGATGCCGTCTTTGTCCAGCGCTAATGGCTTGGTTGCAGTTATGTGCATTGCTATATCGGCTGCGGTTTGTTTTAACACATCTGCAGCGGCTGTCGTTTCATCGCTTGTTTCAATCTGGACCATCGTACCAACTTTATGATTGAAATGAATATATGTGCTTATAAGACCGGGGCCGTCAAGCTTGTATTTTGCATAGTCACCAACCTGTGCTTTCTCGCCTGTCTTACCGGCTATTTCAGTCAGAATATCGCCGAATTTTTTCCCATTGATGTTGGTCTCGTGAATATTTTCTGCGCCCTCATCGGCTTGACAGACCAGGGTGCAGTCAGCCAGAACCTTTGCCGCATCGACGAAATCATTGCTTTTAGCTACGAAATCTGTCTCACAGCAGAGGGTTGCCAGACATGCTGTTTTTCCATCGTCGCTGGTTTTGGATACAACCAATCCCTCCGTGGTTTCTCTCTCGACGCGTTTGGCTAATGTTGCGAGACCTTTTTTTCTAAGTATCTGTATGGCCTGTTCAATATCACCGTTGGCTTCTTGAAGTGCTTTTTTACAATCCATCATTCCCTGACCAGTCATTTTTCTCAGTTTAACAACCATTGAAGCTGAAACTTCTACCATCTCAAAAACTCCTAATTACGTGACTCGGTGCTTGTGACCTGCATTTGTTATTATAACAGTCGGTGGTAAAGCCACCGATAAATACCAATTTGTTATTTTTTATTGTGTTTGTTGTTTAGTATCCGGCGTGGCTGAATCTCCGCCTTCTGTTGGTGTTTCCTCGGTGGCGCCGGCAGCTACGGTTTCTGGTTCAGGTTCTTTGGCTCGCGCAAGGGCCGGCCTTTTTGAATGAACCCGCTTCGGACGTTGCGGTTCCTGGTGTGCTGCTCCCATCGTCTTGCCGATTGCCACCGCATCAGCTAACTCGTTGAGGGTCAGTTCAATTGCTCTAATGGAATCATCATTGGCAGCAATGGCCACATCCACCGTATCGGGGTCTGAATCGGTATCGAGAATTCCTACCGTTGCAATCCCAAGCTTTTTTGCCTCCCGAAGAGCAATATATTCTTTCTTGGCGTCAACCACGACAACAACCCCCGGCAGACGAGACATATTCCGAATGCCCTGAAGGTTGCTTTTTATCTTTCGCATCTCGCGTTTGAGTCTTGAGGCCTGCTTCTTGCTCTCGCTCTCAAGCTCCCCGTTTTCCTGCATAGCTTCTAATTGCTCCAGCCGTTGCAATCGGGAGCGTATAGTTCTAAAATTAGTGAGCATACCGCCAAGCCATCGTTCAGAAACGAAGTGCATTCCGCATTTTTCCGCAGCGGCCTGGACCGCTTTTTGGGCTTGACGCTTGGTACCTACAAAAACAACATCTTTGCCGGATGAGACGACTTCAGCAAGAAGCTTTCGAGCTATGAGTATGCCGCTTAATGTTTTTTTAATATCAATAATATGGATGTTTCCGCGTTTTGTAAAAATGAATGGGGCCATTTTGGGGTTCCATCGGCTCACACCGTGCCCAAAATGCACCCCTGCGTTAATCAATTCACGAGTCAGATTCTTATCCACAAAAGCCTCCAAACAATTTATAACTTAATCTTGTCAACTGTAAACAAACGCCTAAAAGCCTAAATCTAATATAAACTGCACATTATGTCAAGAATTTTTGCCAAGTATAAAAACATTTAGGCCTTGTGCACTATTTTTCTCTAATTTTA
>CAYWUO010000010.1:0-22877 GCA_964461285.1 uncultured Pirellulales bacterium | reverse complement strand
AAAAAATCCATATTACAAATACTACACCAAGGATTCCCAAATCGTGACATGCAGTCAACAAATCATTGTGCAAAGATACACCTGTTTCATACATTACCCTGCGATGCCATCCTCGACCAAGTAATAACAGCTCGGGTTCTTCTTTTACAGCCTTACCAAATCTAAGTAAACACAGGTACCTGGCACCTAACGAAGTTTCAGAGTATCCTTCTTCGAAACCTTCTGCCCCTAAATTACTATAGGTTTCTTTTAATTCGTAAGAAAGATTTTCCTTTTGTTCCCCACTTGCAAAATGATTTAGAGACCAAATACCCATCAATATTGCCATGAGACCGAAAAAGAGAACTTTCGCATTAGTCATAAAATTACGTTTTGCTTTTATGGCAAGAAATATCAATCCCAACAACAATCCCACAAATGCAGTTTTTGTTCCTGACATTAATACTGAATCGATACATAAAATCAACAAGACAAACAGTAATATTTTCAGATATCTCGCTTTAAAATAAATAAGTGAATACAAAAGGATAAAAAAGTAACCGGTGAGTAAAACTCCCCATGCGCTAGTATTGCCATATAAAGAAAATCTTGTGTACCAGCTATATGGGTCATAAGAACCTCCTCTGACAATATTTTTTGGTATCAGCCCATGGGAGACTAAGAAACTCAATGTAACTGCAACAGCCGCTACTACTGGAAGGGATAAAAACAGATTATTCCGAGTTTTTTGACTTATTCTCGCGTCTGTTATAATTATGTATCCCACTACTACATGAGCCAACTTAAAAAGCAAAGGACAAAGACCTTTTAATCCGGCGGCAGTTTGTAAAAAAGCAGTAGAGCTTATATCCTGGTAGCGGGGTACCAAAGAAAAAAAGGCAATGAAAACATAAAACAAAAGAGGTTTTGTCAATGGAGCAATAGAAATTCTTCTATACCCTTCAGCAGACTTCTTTATAAGCCAAATTGGAAGGATAGCAGCAAAAACAAGCTCATCCAACCGTATATAAGCTGACAGACCATATTGTGGGGCAAAAACCACAGCAGACTGATACGCAAAAGACAACACTAAACAGACAAGACCTAATTCATAATTCCTAACAAAAATTATAAAAAGGATAAGAACTGGCCAAATCGATAAAAGGCCTAAATCGAGTTTTGAACTGTAAATTGCAGAAACTGCAGCAAAAACTACAACAATCAGACCCTGTACTACTTGAGAGCTAGTAACTCTACTTAGAATATGTATCTGCGGACAAACAGGGATATAACTTGTCTGAGCTATTTTGGCCAAAAGACTTCACCCAATTAACATTGCAATGCCATCTATTTCTTATACTCAATTTAAGGTGTCTACTTCCGTCCGGTTACCACCAGCTCTTCCGCCAATCCCACTTTGCTCAGGAACCAACCTAAAGGATAGAAAAAACAGTTGAGCCATGATGGATAATCAAAGGTAGATGTAGATTGTTTCCTGTTCAACCACTGAACAAAACTCAAGGGTAGCCATGAAGAAGGATAATAACCATAGACATGAATGTCATTGAATCCTGCTTTTTTCATAAGCAGATTCAATGACCCTTTTGTAAATAATAAAAGGTGAAACGGTATCCAGGAAGAAATGGAACTTCCTTTCATAACTCGCATACTCAGGCTTCTACCATGCGGCACATAAATTAGAAGCTTGCCCCCTTTCCTTAGCAAATAATAACATTTCTGGACCACTTCTTTTGGATTTGGTACATGCTCTAATGCATTATCAATTCTGATATGGTCAAAATAATCAGAAGGGAGGTCGGCTTTTTGCAATTCACCCTGTACAAAATGCCCATGAGGCAGCAGGTCTCGGCAAACTTTTATTGCATCGGCACCGATATCTACACCCCAGATTTCATAGCCACGCTCTGTAAACTCATAAAGCTTAGCTCCATTGCCACAACCAACATCTAAAAGTCTATTATTCCCCTTTACTGAAGCTTCCACTGGCCAGGAATGAGGACGAAAACGAACTTTACGTAACAGCAACTTCCACTTACCTACAGGCCTTTTGAGTTGCTTTTGAACGATCGCTGTATCTATCCGTCCAGCATTAGCGGTAATATCAGAATCCAGAAGTGAATAGAATTTAATAATCTGGTCCCAGGGCGGCCGATATCGCAGATAAACCAAAGAACACTTTCCACATTTTACATACGTTCCAAAGCAATTGATGTTGTCCCGGCGATTGCGATCACTAAAAAGCTCTTTACAATTTGAGCTGTCGCATAAAGGACACGAATAGTATCGGTATTCAAATCTGTCTATAAAAACCTCTTTATCCCTGACATAAGACACTTATAACTTGACCAATTTACTTCTTTACAGCCTTTTGTGCTAACTCCATGAGAACTTTTCCATAATCCATTTTGAGTAAACTCCGGACTTTTTTTCGTCCTTTTCTGATCATTTTCTCACGAAGACACTCATCCTGAGCGACTTTAATTATTGCGTTAGAAATATCCTCAACACTATAAGGATCAACCAATAACCCTGCATCTCCGACTTGCTCCGGGTATCCACTTATATTAGAAACAATGACCGGACAATTAAGTGCCATTGCTTCACAGACCGGGATACTCGTAGGCCCAAGCAATGTAGGAAATATCAGAGCAAGAGCACCCTGAAATAAAGCAGCCATATCCTTATCAGGAACAAATCCCAATATATGTACACGCCCCACTAAGCCAACGCGAAAAATCTCTTTATGTGCCAATGGAATCTCATCATCACTAAGTCCTGTCAGCACAAGGTTAAGGTCAAATCCCTGTCTTACTACTGTTTCGAGAGCAGCCAATACTCTCTCTGTATTTTTATAGCTGCCCCATCTGCCGGGAAGAAATAGATAGCCTGGCTGAATTTGGTATTTATCCATAACCTCACGCACCTTATGTTCTGGCTGAGGAGAAAGATAAAAAGACGGCCTAAAGGGAAGAACGCCGATGTTCTCCAACGGAACTTTGTAATATTTTGAAAGGATGTTTCGTCCATGTTTGGAGTCAGCTAAGATAATTCTGGCATGACGAACAACGCAACGTATCAGTAAATCCAATTTTAATCTTGAATACCAAGACAGTATTTCAGGCGCTTCTTTCGGCGCACAATCATGAATGGCTACAACAGCAGGCGTATTAGTAATAAAGCTTGGAGTTCCCCAATATGGATGAAAAATAACGTTGCAACCATGTCCGTCCAGCTCCGCATAGCGTCCCTGCGCCCACGAGTGCAAAAAATCGATACCTGCACCATACAACAACCTAACCAAACGTCTTAACATTAACCATCTGTCTTCGGGATGGTCAACATATATGTATTTAGCCCCTGAAAACTTGAAATCCGGTTCATCCATCAATGCCTGATTATCATAAAATACAACCAAATTGTTATGGTTCACAGAATTTTTAAGGGTTTGTAACATACACATAGCATATTGAAAGTTACCACCTAAGTAACGATTTACACCCATTAATGACAAACCTATCTTCATTGTCTTTCTTATCTATAAGTTTCTTTTAGGCTTCTCTTAAAAGCTTTACTATATTAGAAATGGTTTCAGTGGAGCTTTTTAACAATTTGTCTTTATCAACGCTCTGTGGTGATTAATCGTCCGACAACAAATCTAACTAAACAACCAATCTGTCTCTTGATATTGTATGCCGTAGGAAGCGTATTAGGTGCAAATAGCAAAAATAAAGCATAGTAAAGGGCCGTTAAAGATAGCGGATATGCTCTATAACTTTTCATAAATGCATCTTTCGCAGAGTCTACATCCCCGGCTTCTAAGAATAATTGGCCTGCAATCCGATAGTGCCAACCCAGTGTCTTCCGACCACAATTAGCCAAAATTTCACTCCGATGTTTTTCCGTAATATCATAGCGTCCTTTTGCCGAGCGAGCATAATTTGTAGAAACCCTGTCATCAGTATGATACTTATCAATAACCAAAGGCCTGGGGTCGTAGTCAAATTCATACTCTTTTGCGAAAATCATGCACATATCATCCTCGGTCCAGCATATTATATTTTCATCAAAAGAACCAAATCGGTCGAAACATTCTTTTTTCATCATCAAAGTAGAAGTCGGAGCCGGACTACATCGAGCAAGCACATCTGCATAAACTTCACAACGAATAGGGCGTATCTGACCAGTAACAAACTTACCTTCGGAATTAGTGGACAGGAAGGAGACAAATACAACGCCTAACTTTTCAGAGCCTTTTTCGAATAAAGCCACCTGTGTGGCTACCTTTTCAGCAAGCCATTCACAATCCGAATCCAAAATGGCAATATATTGCCCACGAGCAGCTTTTAAGCCGGTATTTCTGGCAGCTTGCATGCCCTTATTTACTTCGTGCTTTAAATAACGCAGGCGAGAATCGTCCTGCGCTATCCGTTTGATGATTTTTTCAGTCTCATCAGTAGAACCATCATCCACAACGATGACTTCAAGGTCACGGTATGTTTGCTCAAGAGCGCTTTTTACAGCATGGATAAGCATGTTAGCCCTATTGAATGTAGGAATAATCACGCTAACTTTCGGCATACAATGCCCACCTTTATCAAAACCTTGCGAAAGAGATTTCTTTCTTATCAGACCGTTTCAAAAGACGATGGTCATCTCTTTTGGCTCTGCAATTGTTGGAAATCCGGGTCCAATATGTGTTTTGGACAACCATACCTTTCTTTGTTTCTATAGGTCTAATATATTCATCAATTGTCCTCTGCACACCTTCGGCCCAGGTATAGTCATGAAAGACCACAACTCCCCCTTCTCTAACCTTAGGTAACCATGCTTCCACATCTGAACGACAGCCATTATATGAGTGTTCTCCATCTATAAAAAGTAAATCAATGATGCCCTCAAACTTGGAAGCAGTAGCCACAGAAGTTCCGCGTATAGCACGGATATACTTGCGATAATCATACGTATTTGACAGAAATTCGGACCAGGTATCCCGTGGACCTTCAGACATAGCGTCATTCTTCCAAGTATCAACGCAATAAACTAATCCCCCTCTTTTCGCAGCTGCGGCTGCAAGAAAATAGGCACTTGCACCGAGATAACCTCCTATCTCCACAAATACCGGGCTTTTCATTGTTTGTAGACCCAACCGGAATAAAAGTAGTCGCTCCACTTTCGTCAGAGATGTGGGTATATAAAAAGCAAAACTATTCCCACTTACCAAAACATATTTTAAGTAGGTTGGTCCCCAGATAAGCCTTATCTTAGCCCGGCTAAAGATGTTTTCCGGAACTATTCTCATAATCAACACAACCTTTCCGATTGGAACAATCCGCGCACCATCTTACAGACCGCCGGAGCAACTCGTGATTAAAAGTCTATTCTATGGCAAAGTAATATTGGCTCATTTTTGTTCAATTTATCCAAAATTGATGCCCGGGGCATTTGACGAATTTCCAGCCGTATTTTCCCACAAAAAAGTCCCTGAGAACCTTGCCCGAATAGGCAAGTGAAAGTGTTCTAAACCAGGTTGGAAACATCCCGCTTTCATTTCTCAAAGAGGACAGAAGTTTATGAAAATAAGCGAAGGATGTTTCTCGCCTGAAGACAAAACCGCCGTCTTCATTCATGTTAGATAACACCCAAGGCAATGCCTTTTGCAATGTGGCCTTAATATCCTTTCGACGATAGTCTGTCCTCTGATACAGCCGAATTAAAGGGTCAATAGAATCGATATCTTCACAAGCACTGGAATTCAAAGGGGCTCCAAATCCGCCAAACTCACTTTGGGTTTTAAGCACGCTATCAATTATCTCTTTTGTATAGTTAATAGGACGCCTGTCGTAGAAATAGAGAAGCCATAAATGGTAGCCTACTTGCACCCCTTTGGACAGTAATTCCGGAGTACCAAAGGAACTTCCCCATAGTCCGGTATCTGGGTCCTGAATAGAGTCAAGCCAATCGAGGATAAAACTAACGGATTTATCCGCCTCAGGATTCTTACAAAAATCACGCGAGTATTGTAGAGCTGTAGTATAATTCTGTATCTCATTACTAACGTCGTTGTTCCAATCCATACTTTCTAACCAATTTCTCAAATAGTGAATATCATAAAACGGTTCTAAAAACTTCAATGGCTTTACCGGCATAACACCAAGAGCAGATAGGGCCATAAAGGCATGTAAAGTCAAATGCCGCCATCCCCATCCATCTAATGAGTCAGCAAGCTCATTTTTCACAGAAGGATCCCTGAACAGTCCATCATCGTCTTGAAAACTTTGAATATAGCTTATCCATTCCGTGCGCTGGGATTCGGAAAGCTGATTCAGGTCATCATAAAGATGCCGGGTCAGGACAGCAAAGATTGAAGCATATAACGTTGGAGTATCTACAGAAGCTGAGTAACGATATCTACCGTAAGGGCTCTTCTTAATGCGCATCTCTTCGATGTAGCTGAGGGTTTTTGGCCTTATGGCTCGTATATCGGGGATATTACTCAACGGCTTACCAGATTCTTCTATTCTATTTTTTAATTTGGTAGATAGCCGAAAGTTGGTTCTAATCTCGGACAGACGACCAATTACATAACAGGAGACAACCTTCCCCGAAAAAGAAATCGTATCCACTAGGCCTCGGCGGCGAATCCTATTTCCTACGCGTGATAACACTCTTAATCTCTTTATAACGCTACAATTTTAACAGCACAAATGGACATCAACGCCATCGGTTCTGTTAAACCCTTTCTACCTGATGGCAGAACCTTTGGTTGCTCGAGTTGTATTTCAAGCACTAACCGGTTTTTCACAAGAGAGTTCAAGAGTCTCCCTAACCAGTCTAATAATTTTGTTTAAAAGCTCTCTCTCAATTGCCCACAGTGCAAACACATAGCTAATAACACCCAAACCAACCATGCTAAATGCCTTAAACCATACATTCATATCTGCTGAGAAATTCGCAAAGCTAAGGATCACAACACCCATTATAAAGGATGCCAACAATGGAGATCTGATACATTTTCCCAGATATGTAAAGGGCAATCCTAAATATCTATGAGCAAAATAAATATGTAGAAATTGAGCAACAACAGCAACTCCAATTCTCGCCATACAAAATACAAATAATCCATGAGGAGCAGCAATAATATACACGGGTATATAATAAACAGCCGTTAAAATTTGAAGTTTTGCATTAACATCCGGCCTTCCAATCGCCCTATATACCTCAGGATTAATGCCGACAAGCCAAGCAAAACCATTCATAATCCCTAAGGATAGTATTACGACTTCAATACCTTTCCATTTGTCGCCAAAAACCGCCTGTGATATTGTGCCAGCGCACAACGCCAAACCTACACCCATGGGAATTGACACGGTCGCTATCAGTTGATTGACATTCAAAAAAGTCTTTTTAAGCTGGCCAAAATCTGATTGGAGTCTTGAAAAAGTGGAATAAAGAACCGGGCTTAAGGGATTAAAGAATAGTCCAAATGCAAACATCACAAAGCTGAAACCGAGTCTATATATACCTAAATCCCCAATACCCATAAAATGACCCAATATTATCGCATCACCCCAAACTATTACCATTCCGAGAAGTCCCTCTGATAAAACCCAAAATCCAAAACTCAATAACTTCTTTGTAATATTTTTATCGAAGTCAAAAGTCGGCCTCCAAGAACTTATCATCCAAAGAATAAGAACCTGATATACAGACCCTGCCAAGTACCCCCACACAAGTGCCCACACTCCTTTTCCTAATAATGCCAGGGGAATAGCGACTAATCCTGGTATCAATGAAATACCAAATTTAACAAAGAAAAGGTGCTTAAATAAAAATCCTCTTTTCAAAAGAGAAAAGTGAGTTGAGCACAACGCATAAATAGGAAGCTGTAGACATAATACTCTTAATACATTTACAACTGAATCACTATGAAAGAAATGCCCAATAACAGGGGCAAATAATAAAATCAAACAATAAGAAAATAATGATAAAGCAAAGTTGATCCAAAAAACAGAATTTGCTGCTTTCTTTAACTCTGTTTCCCTTTGGATCAAAGCTGCATCCAAACCAAAAGTTTGTATTGATTGCAATATCCCAATCGTTATCGTAGTAACTCCAAGAATTCCAAAATCCGATGGCATTAGTATCCGAGCAAGAATTAGAGTAATTAATGGTGAAATTGATCGAGAAAGCAGCTCTCCAAATGATGACCATTTCACAGATTTTAATGCTTTTGATTTTATTTCAATAGTATTTGGAATTGTATTCATCCTATTTGAAAGTCCATATCACTTTTAATATAGCACTTTTTCTATAGGCCTGTAAGCGCTTGTATTAAAGATACTTATGACCACTTCTGATACTTCATTTATTTGCTTTTCTGTCAACGTCAATCCCGAGGGTAAATATAAACCCTTTCTTGCAATCATCTCAGCTACGGGATAACGCTCATCCTTGAATAATCCCATTTGATTAAATACTGGCTGTTCGTGGATACCAAGAAAGAATGGACGAGTATCTATACCGTGCTCACGCAATCGCTCCATAAATTCTATCGCCTCCATACCAATGTTCTCTTCCAACACTACTGCATACATCCAATATACATTTTTCGCCCAGGACTCCTCAACAGGAAGAATCAATCCGGGAACATTATCCAGTCTTTCATTATATATCTGTCCAATCCACCTTTTCTTTTGCACCAGTTCATCAACTCTTTCTAATTGAGCAAGGCCAATTGCGGCTTGGATGTTAGTCATTCTAAAATTATGTCCCAATTCTGTATGGTAAAAACGCCTATCCTGCCTGAAACAGAGATTTCTTAAAGACCTTGCCTTCTCTGCAAATTCCTCATTGTTTGTAAGCACCATCCCTCCTTCTCCAGTTGTGATAATTTTATTGGCATAAAAACTAAAACAGCTTATATCACCCAAGCCGCCGCATCTTTTTCCTTTATATTCCGCACCATGCGCCTCCGCAGCATCCTCAATAACAAACAGATTATATTTTTTTGCTAATTCCCAAATAGACTCCATATCACAAGGATGACCATATATATGCACCGGCATTATTGCTTTTGTCCGAGAAGTTATTTTTGACTCAATTTGAGAAACATCCATTGTCCAGGTTCCGGGGTCGGCATCTACAAGGACTGGTTCAACTCCATTATAAATCGCTGCCAAAGCACAGGAAATTATGGTAAAGGTAGGCATAATAACTTCATCACCAGGTTTCAAACCCAGACAACCGATTGCAACCTGCAGAGCTGCCGTCCCATTACTTACAGCCACACCATATTTCATACCACAATATTCAGCCCATCTCTCCTCAAAGTCTCCTATGAATTTGCCGGCAGAAGAAATCCAGCCGGTTTTCAGACACTCGGCTGCATATTGAAATTCCTTATCACCGAGCGAAGGCTCGTTGACGGGTATCATATTCTACTCCTTCAAATAATTCCTTATCGTTATCTTTTCCCGAATACGGTCCCTGCTTTACTTCTATCATTTCCGTATCTTCGAGCATCTTGAAACCATGGCCACCAGAGCAAAGAAAAATCACATCGCCCGAATACAACTGCCTTGAAGTTATATATTCCTTGTCAGTCGTATAAAGATTGACTATTAACGCGCCCTTTTTGATAAATAACACTTCCTGGGTCAAGGTTATCTTCCTGTGTACTTCCTTGTGGAGATGCGGTCTTATAACTCCCTCTTTTTCATAAACGATGTAACCCAGTTGCTGCGAAAAATCAGGAGGACTAAAAAAGCTGGTTTGGGCAGGCGTGTAATTTGACCGTAATATAATTGCAATCAACTTGTCATTATGTTTTATTTCTTCATAATCGTGATTTTGCATCATTGCTCCTATGCAACCCTTGCCATAACTGCCATATTCCAATGAGTCTCGGCAAGAGAAGTTTCTAATTCAAGAAAAGGACAAAATCCTATATCCTGGAATCCAGCTATCTTAAGGAAATACTTAATCTCCTGTGGAAATAGATACCGCATTAAATGTGATTCATTAGTTTCACTAACCAAATGACCATTACATATCTTCAATACCTTAAATCTAACCTCCACAGTATTAGCCATAATGTTAAGCACAGGTTCAGTAAACCGTATTATTTTTTCTTTATCATTCAATTTTACCTCTTTGACTCGCACCGAAGGCCTCTGGGTAAGAACTGCCGAACCATTCCAGCAATCGAAAAGAAACACACCACCCGGAGCCAAATGATTCCTTGCTGCTTTGCACACATCTGATATATCTTCGTTTGTAATCTGATAGCTCATCACCGCAAACATAGAAATTACTACATCATACTTCTCCTGAAGATTGAGATTCCTAATATCGCCTTCAATAAATTTTACCAAAAGATTACTGTCGCCTGCTTTCCTTCTTGCAATATTCAGCATTTGCTTCGAATAATCCACACCTACAACCTCATAACCTCGTTTAGAGAGAATCAGCGAATGCCCTCCTGTCCCACAACCCAAATCTAAAATACTTTTTACTTTTACAGCATACTTGTTAAAAACAGACTCGATAAAATCGCATTCTCTTCCATATTTCTTGTCCTGATAAAGACAATCATAGACACCAGCATATTCTTCGCCGAAAACAGTCACCGAATCATCCTTCAAAACCATTTTTCATTATCCTCTTAAAACCAGATTTTTAACCTTCTCATGGAAAATACGCTAATCTTGCATCTCATAACTACATTAAATATCAATTCTTTAGGAAAGTAGTATAAGATTAGCGATTAGCATGCTCGACTAATGGATGTTTTTCTGCAAAATTACTGCTTAACCCCACCAGGTTTTCTTCACTCCCATTATTAAACAAAGAAGTTTTATCCGTTAAACGCGTAATGCCATGTTCCTCAATCAGTCGAGCAAATAGTGTTGCACGGCGACCAGCAGATTCGAGAGAACCATTAGAGCAGACATTAACTTCTAATCTCAATGGTGAACCAACTCGACGGTCACGAATGGGCAATGTCATTTTGACGATGTTATCTATCTCTTTGCTTTTGTCATATTTTTCCCATGTTAATATTTGTTTGGTCCCGTCACGTTTAGTTAAAGGTAATGAGCTGCTTACAAAACCCATCACATCGGTTGCTAAACAGACTGCCTGCCACCACTGGTCGAAAGTCCTTGCCTGCTGAAAATGAAGTTCGGTCTTTTCAAAAGTTTCTATTTCCTGCCTTTCACTGCGAGAAATGGAATTTTTACGTTTCAAACCAGCCAGTATATCCCTCAGTCTAACAGCGCCGACAAAACGAAAGACTAATATTAATAAAATAAGTACACTGAAAAATATCGCAACACCAGCGACATTGCGAGTCAGCATCATAAACATCCCCATCCCTGCGGCCATTGCGGTCAGAAGGTACATAATAATTACCACCTGACGCTGGTGCAGCCCCATATCAAGTAATATGTGATATAGATGACCACGGTCCGGTGACATTATACCTCGCCGGTTAAGATATCGGCGAATCATGCTAAAAATCGTATCGAATATTGGCAGTCCAAGAGCAAGCGATGGAAGGGCAAGGGCAACAATTGCCCTGGATTTCGTCGCACATAGAACGCTGGCTGATGCCAGTACAAAGCCCAGGAACATACTTCCACAATCACCCATAAAGATTCGTGCCGGATTAAAATTAAAAAACAGAAATCCGGACAAGCTGCCTAATAAAGCGAGCATAAGCACCACCATCAAAGGCTGGCCAATGTCAAATGCAAATACCGCAATTACCGCACATACTACAGCCGAAATACCTGCCGCAAGGCCGTCAAGACCATCTATAAGATTAACAGCATTAGTAATAGCTACAATCCAAAAAATTGTAATCGGAAATGAAAACCAGCCAAGATGAAGGACAAACAGATTTGCAACTCCCAGCAAGTCTATCCGAACACCTGCCAGGCACATTGCTGCCGCAGCTGCAATCTGAGCCAAAAGTTTATATCTACCTCTTATCCCAAATAAGTCGTCAATAAAACCCACAATAAAAATAAATGTACTTGCTGCTAATAGGGCAACTATCCGGGTCTGCGCTCCGCGAAATGCCTCTCCGATAGTATTGTCCAAAAACAGTGCCGTTATCACCAAGCCAGTTGCTGAAAAGAAAATAGCCAATCCTCCAATTCGTGGAATGGCTGAAGCATGCACCTTTCGCACATCCGGATTATCATAAATCTTAAGTGTACATGCTACATAAATCACAATTGGCGTGGTCACAAATGCCAGTAAAGCCGAACAGAGATATGTGAACAGATAAGTATTCATTAATCAGAGGTCAAATTTCTTCGGGTTAAAGTTTATATCATTGGCCGATTAGAATTAGCTTGGCGCAAACTCCGTCCCCGTCGGAGTACCGACGAGGAAATTTAGTAATTCCCATTAGCCCTGTTCTAATTGTCCCATAGCAAAAAACCTTTGCCTGCACCAGATAAGAAACCGACAAGCAGAATTAATCGGTGCGGGACAAATCATCAGGGCGATTTTATCTCTTCACCCAAGGCAGATGGATGTACTGAGAGGTCGGCAATAAGTTTCTCGGCCGCCTTTAACTGTGGACGAAGCCGCAGACATATCCTTGCCTCGTGGATTGCTTCTGGAATCCTTTCCATTTCGGCGAGCAATCTTGCCATATCTAACCGCCAGTAAACCTGGCCATAGTCCAGTACCAGAGCACGACGGTAATATTTTATTGCCGCCTCGTTATCCTGCTGTTCTTTATAAATATTCGATAAGGACACTAAAGCTGAAATGGAAGCATCAGGTTTAGAACACTTTATTTCAAGTAAATCTCTTATTTTCTCACTGGTTTGTTCTGCAAGGTCGTTATATTGCATATCCTCAAGAACATTGACTATGTAGTTTAGACGGCCAATATTATCGCCAGCACTTAATATGGCCAAACGAGGGCGGCTGAGGTGATTTATATATATATATGAAACATCCCTGAACAAACTACCGTCAAGCTGTACTGCCCTGTCAAACTTCTCAATACTGTCTTCGGTTTTCCCCTCCGAAACATCAAGACAGCCAGCGACAAAACATGCTACTGGGTCACACGGTGCAAGACGATAACCTTTTCTTACTCCCTCACCGCCGGAGTCGTCTTTGAGGATAAACTTTTTGATTTGACCTACTAAGCTATAGCTTGGTCCGTATGTCGGGCACAGTGTACATGCTCTGTGCAACTCGTCAATGATATTAAGAACCACCGGCACTGATTTCTCAGAAATGACAGGTTCTCTGATATTAGGGTCTGAGGTTCGGCTGATTGACCGCCAACGATAAACATTAAGCCAATGCCTATATCTCACATTCTCCGGCTGATAGTCTAATGCCGTATTAGCGTTAGAAATTAAATCCGCATACTCGGCGTCTGTTCCCTGCCAGTCTCTATCTATAAGATTATTTTCTATATTAATGGCCTTTGCCCAATGGGCTTCAGCAATACGGAAATTATTAGCGCCGATAAGTGCCCATATCCAAATCCCTGATACACCAAGAAGGACAATTGGTCGAGCAATGAATCTTGAATGACGAATTTCGAAATTTCCTTCACGAGATTTGGTGTCCGACATTAGATGCCCACTATTCAATATTCGTTTGCGTTCTCTTTGCTGCGCTAAACCTAACAGAAGAGCACAGAATATGGCAGATAAAACGGCATTCGCTGGAAGATGCTGGCCAAAATCAGATAGACTGTGAATCAAAATCGCTAAAATACCAAATCCAAGGCCGTATGCCACCATACAAATAGCTAAGTTAGTATTCCGAATGTTTCTCAAATAGTTCGACCAGACTATCAATCCAAAGATTATTAACAATCCAAGACCAATTAGGCCCGTCTCCTCTGCAACCTGAGCATATTCATTTTCTGCATGCTCGGCTAATTCGGTTATTGTCGAGCGATCGAACATCGGGTAAACCACCGAATGTGTTCCGAGGCCTGTTCCAAATACTGGGAATTTAGTACATGCAACAGCTATATCTTTAAGTATTTGCAAGCGCCCGGCTTCAACTTCATGGAAATCTCTGAGAGTTGCCAAACGGTAATAGACAGCATCGAAACCTATATATAGAACACATGTAAATGCGATAAGCACCATAACAACCATTATCCAGCTATGGCTCTTAATAGACCGTTTTGAAGCAATCAGCAATGCGGTAAAGATTATTGCAATAAGCATGCTGACCATACCACCCCGAGACAGAGAGAGAAAAACCGTTGCCGTACCAATACCCATTATTGCAACAAGCAGCCACAAGAGTTTTGCCGAATTTAAGCTTAAGTGTTCGAAGATAACCGGCATCGTTATCTTCCTGTTTATAAAAGCCTCACATAGTTTCACCATAAGCAAACCAAAGGCTGCCCCAATTGATAAATTCATAAACTGACCGTAGTTGCTATGGTTAACAAATGGACCTGAATAGCCCTTGCTGTTTTTGGAAGATATGAACCAGTAGATTTTGCCGTTTCCAAAAAGATTCTGGGCCAGAGTAAGCAATGCGATGAAACCACCGATTACCGCTATAGCCGTCAAAAGGCGCTTTATCTGGTCCGGCCGACGAAAGACGTTAAGAACAACAAAAAACACTCCTGCAATCGCCAGCAGCAGCCGCAGGTTATGCTTTGTTGCATATGGATAGAAACTAAGGGGCATTGACTTAAGCAGTATTTGAGCGTTGGGCAAATCACCTAATAACTCTTTTCTTATCGCCACTGTATTTGGTGAAATGATGTTGACCAGCCAAGCAGGCAATGAAACTAGCTGAAGTATCGCGATAAGAAAAAATAGCCCGATTGGTACGTAGCCCCATGTCCAAATTAAGCCTTGACCTGGATGGAATACAAGTTTAAGCAGGAATAATACAACAATACAACCTGACAGGGCAATGACAACCTCTTCGCTCCATGCATGTACAACTCCAAAAGCAAGCGGCATAAAGACCAATAGGCATACGAGTAGCCATTCGATGACAGTATCAAACCTACTTGAAGAAACTTCCAAATTGTCAAGAACCTCTCGTGATTCTCCCATCGCTACACTTCCCTGTGCCTATAAGGTAAACGGATTTTATATCCTTACCTTCCAACACTCTTATCGGATTCTCAATACAAACCAACCGGGCGGTTGCCTCGCCCAGTTTAACGCTGATATGCTCAAAAGCATCTTTCATTCGTGGCCTACGACTGTCTAAGTTGTGGGAATCCGTTGCTACAAGCGAGGCCAAGCCTGAGCTTAAAAAACGCCATGCCGCATCTCGTGCTACAAGACCATACTCACCAAGCAAACTTGCGGCTGTTAACTGCAGATGGGCTGAATGCGTTAGCCATTTGAGCAATATCTTAGGTTGTTTGGCAAGAACAGGATGTCGTTCGGGATGTGATATAACAGCCTGAACGCCTAAATAATCCAATTCGATAAGTAGTGGTTCAATATCTATAAAAATTTGGTGTGGAAGTTCCAGAAGGATATACTTGCCTCCATCTGCAAGAGTTAATATTTTATCGTTTTCAAGCAGTTGACATATTCTCTCGTCCACACGAACTTCGCCACCCGGCATTATAGTCAGAGCAATATTGTTATTTCTCAATTCTTCATTAAGATTGGAAACCGCCTCTCTTATCTGTGCTGCCTCATTGCAATCACTGAATCGACCCAGCTGATGGGGTGTTGCTATGACATAGGCCATACCGTCGTCAACCAGTGCTCGGCACAAAGCTAATGCCTCGCCTGTTGTAGATGGGCCGTCATCAACACAAGCCAGACAATGGCAGTGGATATCAACATATCGCTGCCGGCCGTATCTCTCCGGCAAAGTTCTTTTTATCTCAACCAGGTTTTCATTAAACGAATCCATCATATTTAATTAAGCCATACTCCCCCAAAATAACGCCCCCATAGTTTAGTTTGTTCAGATAAACAACGTATTACTCTTACCCTGTTTTCTTTTTTCTATCGCCATAGTATCCGTAATAACCCTGGTTACCATAACCACCGTAATACCCATAACCGGAGTAGTAACCATATCGGCCGTGTTTTTGCGAAACATCATTTACAATTGCACCAAGTAAATGTCCTCCGACACTTAACAGACTGTCCCTTGCCTGCTGGCTGTGTTTTCTCGTAGATTTTTCTGCCCTCAAAACCAACAAGGCTACATCACAAATCGCCGCAAGAATCTGGCTATCCGCAACCGGACCCACCGGCGGCGAATCTATAATGATACGGTCATATTGCTTAGTAAGGCCATTTAATATTTCGGCAAATGTTTCACTGTTAAGCAACTCGGATGGATTGGGCACCTCCGGCCCGCAGGACAAGATATCAAGTCCCTTGACTAAACGTGGCTGAATTGCTTCCTCTAAAGTACACTTTCCAGCAAGTACGCTTGAAAGCCCTTTTTCCTCACTAATTTCGAAAATCTTATGCTGCACGGGTCTTCGAAAATCTCCATCAATGACGAGAGTTTTTTGCCCAGCCTTTGCCATCGCAATAGCCAAGTTACTGGCGAGTGTACTCTTACCATCACCTGCAGCCGGTGAAGTAACAAGGATGGTCTTTGCTTCACCCTTGGGTGCGCCGAAAAATACAGCTGTACGTATCGTTCGATAGGCCTCTGCCACAATAGATTTAGACTCTAAGTGCACTTTTTGGCCACGGGCTATGATGCTCTGGTTTTCCGATGTGGTCTTGTCACCACGCAACACGGCAGACTTCACTTTGCTCCTTGGTATGCCGCAAAGCACGCTGTTACGCAAAGCTCGATAGGCTGCGGCACGGGCCATAAGAGTTTGCTTTTCTGTCTTCTTTTTTCGCTTAGGTATTACAGAGACCACTACGGTACGTACATTCCGACAGACCTCAATAACGATAGTCTTAAGCTTTAGCCAAACCTTCTGACCCTGGGTTACAATAATCCTATGCTCACCCGTCATTCTCGGCACCACACCAAGGACCGGAACACCAAGGATAGCCGATATTTCTTCGGCGGTTCTCAATCGATAATCCAGCCAGTCACGAAGCAAAGCCAAGCCGCCGCCAAGCAAAAATCCTATGGCGAGCGCCATTGCCATTATCTTGGTCTTTTGTGGCCTCGTGGGCCTATCCGCAGGGCGCGCAGCTTCCAGTATGCTGATGTTCAATGCACCCACATCTTCTGTAACATTCAGTTCCTTAATGCGGTCATCAAGAATTTCACAAAGTCTTTCAAGCCGCCTTAATTCCGACTGCAGCGCAGAATATTCGACAGCCTGAATACCTAAATCCCGTGCTGATTGAAGTTGTTCAGTAAAAGATGTTTGCAGTTCATCCTCTCTTTGCTTTGCAGTTATCCATTTTAACCGCATCACTTCTATATAGGCATCAGCAAATCCTTTCGCTTTGTTCTCAAGCTGTTGATTGATTTGGTTGATTCTCGTACGGATTGCCTGAATAGACGGATGGTCTTCGGTACAATAATACTTTGCGTTTTGTAACTCGACTTCTTCCTCCTTCAGTTCGATTTTCAGCTGAGTTTCGACGTCATTGACAAATACACGGACACCAGCAGCAGGTAAAGCCGCAGCAAATTGTCTTATTTTTTCCGGTTCATTCGCCATGCTCTTTGCAGCTTCATAATCAGCTTTTTTATTGACAGTTGCCAATTGCGCCTCTGTTAGTGAACTGGACAGTTTAGATAATCTATCAAAAACGATGTGCCCACCTTTATTGTCAAATGAAATCACTCCATTTGTTCGAGTAAATTCCAACATCTGCTGAAATTTTAGTGACAATTCCTTATCGCGTTTGACTTTTTCTTTCTGAAGGATACGCAGCACTTCGGATACAGTAGTTCGCTTGCGAACGGAGTGATATCGAATATAGGAATTTACTACTTCGTTTACTACCTGTGCGGCCTCTTCAGGGTACGCTGAGTCAAATGATAACTTAATGATATCATCCTTTTTGCCGACACTAACATTCATATTGTTCTTGAGAAAAGTAACTATGTTATCCATATTCTCAAATGTTTTCAGCCGTTTGACCTCAGCATTATCAGCTACTTCAGCAATAATAGGGGTTGATTTTATCAATTCACCCTGAGTGTACAGGTAGTTCTTAGACCGGGTCATAATCCCTTCATATTCATTGATGATTCTAGGACCTGCTTGTTCAACATATAATCTTGATGCGCTTGTATATATTGGCGTAGCCTTCAAAATGTAAATAAATGCAGCGACTAAAGACAATATAGTAATGGATAGGATAGTCCATCGATGGTGCAGTACTATCTGTAAAAATTCCCCTTGTGATAGGCCATCATTCTCAACTATCCTTAAATTTGAACTTCCATTTTCAGTTACGTTGTTATCCATATTTCTACTTCTAATCAATAATCCTAATATCCTGGATAGCGAGCATCTGCTCCCACTGTAATATGAAATACATCCGACAAAAACCTGTTGATACGTGTGCGTGGTGTATGACTAACGTATAAGACATCACCTGGTTTTATCATAATATTATATGCTTGTTCCATTGTTTTATTGTCAACCTTCAAGCTGACAGATGCAATCTTCCCAGAGGCATCCTGTCTATATATTTTTAAATATCGAGGGTCTGCAACCATATCGAGTCCGCCGGCAAAGGCAAGTGCCTCCATTAAGTTGTATTGAACATCCGGCGGATAAGGGAAAGCACCCGGCTTGTTCACAAGTCCTAAAACGGTTAATACTCTCTTATTTTCTCCACGGTACTTTTTAACTTCACAAACCACCATAGGAGGATTAACAACATATTTAGGGTAATAAGCATCCAAAACTGAAGATTCTACCTGCGCTAATGTTTTACCAGCAACTGGTATCTGGCCGACAATCGGAAGGGTAATACTGCCATCTTTGGTAATGCGGGACAAATATGGCTCAACGTCTTTATAGGCATATGACGTCCTTATCCATTTGGTGAAATCAGATGAAATAACCCTTAATTCAGTTGACATCTGGAACTCAAGTATGTCACCGGAGACAACCTGATATTGACCAGCATTTTGTACTGTATTAGTTAAGCTGTTAACATTTACTTTTGACTCGATTGGCCCGGCATTTTCAAATGCTACAATTTGCTCCTGAGTTGATAAGGTCGGACCACAACCAGCAACAAAAAGCAGTAAGAAAGTAATTACAGCTACAATTTGATAATATATAAATCCAAGATTAATTCTCTGCTTAATCACCAGATATCCCCACACTTAGCAACCCCATTTACGTTAGCTATCGACCGATTATTTATTCTGATTTTCCCTATCGGCTTTAATGCAACCAGAAGATTAATTTTATTGGTCTTTTTAACCGTCGGTGTTATTAATCTTTCAATTTTTCAATAACAAAAGTAGGTTCTTTTATCCTCTTTATTTTCGCTGATATACCCATTCTTATCGGCAGATTCTTAGTTATAATCACAATTTGATAGGCACTTCACAGTATTCAAATAGTTAATTTTATAGGTCATTTTAATTCAAAATGTATAAAGCACCTTTTTCACTGCTTCATAGTCCGAATAAATCGTCATTATCACGTTAGTAATTTCAAAACAAACTCCAAATTTATTTCGGTTTTATGTACATAAGGTTCATACCCTACAAGGCAGCAAATTAAACTAACCTTCACAAAAATACTTGACTTAAAAAGTTATAAATGCTACAATAATTCAAACTTAGGGGGCTGTCACTTTCCTGAGGGTGATTTTAGCCACATTGATGATGTGGCTCTTTATAATCATAAGCCACATATATCACAAGGATTTTCAGGAGAAGGGTGCTTTTAATGAAAAGAACAATCCGAATCTACTGGTCTTTTATGACTATCGCAACCATCGTCTTATCTTTATTATCCGGATGCCAGATGGCTGTAGTTAATAGCAACAATTATCAATCAAATAAACAAACGGCCTTTAGAGAAAATAATTCAGTAGAAAAAACACAAAAGGATATAAAATACGTAAACCTATGTCGTGTTAAATACCATCCTTCTCATTCCAAAAATCACCCGGTTGTAATTGAAGGCAAATTGGGAAACGGAAATAAATATCCAATCATTCTTGATACAGGAGCATCGGTAGCATTATTTGTTAACGATACTCATATCAATGAAAACAACCTGGTGACTCGTCCCTTTAGAACAACAAACAAATCAGCCGGTTGGGGCACTTGCCATCTTCCTGAATTGAACATAGGAGAAATAACACTGCTTAATTGGCCATGTTTTTATCAACGTCAACATGCAGAACTCAAGTTTTGTGGAATACCGGTCGCTAAAGACAAATCTATCATATTAGGATTACCAACCTTACAGGAATTTAAATATGTTGTTTTCAATAATATAAGAAAGGAAGTGGAGTTTTCAGCGAAAAAAACATTTGAGCCACAAGAACCAAAACAATGGTCGAAATATTTATTTAGAATCGAAGAATTCCTGGGTGGTAACACATATCTATTTGTAACAATTCCTATTGGCGGTGAGGAGGTTGAATTACAGCTTGATACCGGCAGCGGAAATGGACTTGCCATTCAGGAAAAATTGTGGGAACGCATTCAACAGAAAATACAGAGCGTAAAATTCAAACAAGGAAAAGAGCTGTACCCATATATCGGCTTGTTGGAATGCAAACAAGGCATTAGTACCATACTTAACGTAGGAAACAGACCGGTTAAAAATGCCAAGGTAACAATTTTTCCAGAAGATAGCCCACTTTTAGAAAACTGCGAGGGGTTGCTCGGGATGCAGTATTTTCAAGATACAGTAATAGTCCTTGACTTTGAACGGAATCTAATGTGGGTAAAGCATCCTCAAAGTCACCAGCAAATCGCCTCTACAAGTCTTTGAACTTAATAAACAGCTCACCCTATACAAAATCAGACTTTCCGGCACCCAGCGTATACTTATACTAATCTTACAGCTGCCGTCTCTATAGCGCAGTTCTTAGGGACGTGAATAATGTCCCTAAGAACCTTAAGAAATCAAACAACTATGGATTATCCGGGCTTCGTGAACTACTTCCACTGCCACCGCCACCAGCAGCAATTGCTGTAGCACCACCACCTGCGGCGAGACCGGCAGTCAGCGGGCTAATGCCCATAAATAACGGTCCAGCTGCTATCTTCATACCACCCATGCCAACAACATTCGAAGCCAGCGCACCACTTACTGTGCCTGTTCCAAACATGCCAATAGGAAGCAATGTACCACGACTCTGCATGGCAAGCGTCCGGACTGTAGGTACGTAAAGCGACGCTACTGGATTTGGAGCACCCTCACAGGCTGTTGCCGCACATATATGGGCTACCTGGGCACCAGTTAATCCTTCATACTGTGCCCACTGAGGTAATGACGTTTCTTTTTCAACCTTAAGACTCTTGCTGTTTAGCCCTACTTTACTTACAAAGTTCTCAAAATCTTTACCAAGACCACTTAGATTAACCGATAATCCTGTAGAATCAGTCATATAAGTTCCGACTTCGTGCCGTAACCTTTCTTTGGAGCCATTAATATCCGTTGTCGCTTCAAAGACAGATATGCTCATATAAATTTCCTCGATTTCTTTATCGAAAAGATAAACAGCGCCAATTTTAGACTGAACATTTCCTGCCTGTTTCTTTGTTCCAGAAGATTTAATAATGAAAGGCTCCGACAAAGCTCTCACCGCTATCACGTCACCGAACACTTCCGTGTTCATTTTCATAGCTGTCAAAGTTAGATTCAAATCGCCGGAAAATAAATGCTCAAGAAACGGCACACTAAAAGATTGTTTCCACGTCTTTCCAATATTGTCTCTTGTTACTTTCTTAAGTGAGCCAATACAGTAATTATTTATTTTCTCAAGAAATCCCAAATCCTTACCGCTCTCTGATATACGTCCGTTCACTTCATCAACAATAAACGAAAGTTCCCTGTCGGAAATTGAGCTGTCCCCAAGCAAGTCAAAATCCTCCGAAGAAATAAAGTATTGAACTTTATTATCCGATAAAAACTGCTTTCTTACATTTAATAGCGTTTCAACCTGATTCTTAAACTGACCTTCGCCAGAATATTCTACGGACGAGAGCAACTTGTAGTGTTGAATGCTCTCGCTTTCCGCCAGGCCTACTTGCAAAATGACAGCAACAACAACACACTTACGGTTGCTACCAAACAATACTTCCCCCTTGTCCAGAAACACTGTGTCCTGTTCATAATTATCCCCTTTCAAATGAACTTCACTTATTCACAATAAACTTTCCTGATACTTTACGTTTCTTCTTAAAAGTTCTTTTTTGGATTATTTCTTTAGCGTTATTACCTGTATTATGCTTACAGAAGTACGCGTTTAGCATCGAAAACCGTTTTTTGACATTTTACTTGAGGTTGTTAGTATCATTTAAAGCTCTGAAAATGTCTTAATTTACCAAATAAAAGCCTTTCTTGGCTAAAAAACACTATATCTTCGCTAAACACGTGTCTACAATAACCCCCAATTATTTTGACGCTTTCAGCTACAATCAAATTTAACCCTACTTATATCGGCAACGTCGCCGGCATTAATTTCAATAATTTCAATTTTTCCCTCTTTTTTTTCAATAAAAATGTAATTGTCACAAAATGGTGTTTTTGAGTTAAGAATGCCTATTAAGTATATTGCTCTGGATCCGCTACCTGACTTAAACCTCACAAAAACCAGATGTGAACAGACAAAATAAAAAAGTTTATAATATAGGCAGGTTCGATTATAGTTATGAAAGCAGGATGCAGCTTTGATTCACTTGACTTGTCAGACCATAATATTTGTATACCGGTAACAATAAAATTTACTATGCCGGATATAATA
>CAYWUO010000009.1:19847-22998 GCA_964461285.1 uncultured Pirellulales bacterium | reverse complement strand
CGCTGCGTTCGGGACGCAGAGGTCGCAAGTTCAAATCTTGTCTCCCCGATTAGATGAGTAATATGTGCGCTTTATAAAATTCCTGGATAACTTTGGCTCTATTTAAACCATTTTTCTTTCCACGGCGCATAGTCTTCAGCAGCAAATTGCTGCCACCATTGGCCATACCATGCGTAGTCATCGCGGCGTTCAAATTCGATTTCTGAAAGTTTATATTTCTTTACGCCATCCCGCCCGCAGAAAAAGGGGCGGTTAGTATCAATTTCGTAGAACCTTGCCCACAGCGGGGGGGCGTTCGGGTCTTCAATGATGACCTTGTCGCCGTTGATTTTCACTTGCCGAATACCGGTGAGCTTTGACCGCTCAAACCAATCCGCGCCTGCTTTAACTGCTCGAATTATCTCCGGGCTGGGATTGTCAATACTCATAAGCAACCGGAGTATACCAACGCTCTCATAGCCGCTCAGAGATACCAATTCATACGAGCGAGCAGGACGAGGACTGTAATCAACCTCATCATGCTGCGCACACCAAGCCGTTAATTTGCCGTTTACAAAAATCTGGCACTTGAGAATACATTCTATGCCGCGGTCGAAACTTAACTGCGCAGCTTTTCGTCGATTAGCATAAACAAACGCATAATCTTTCGATGTAGCAACGTCGCGCAGCAACCGCATCAGAAGCACCATCGTCTTGTCATTAAAGGTTATGTATCGATGATAACCTTGGCCCGGTGGATAAGACTGCGGCCAGCCGCCGGTGGGATATTGTACCTCAAGGATATGGTCGAGCCCCTTGATAAATGCCTGCTGATAACGGGGATCCTTGGTTGCGCGAAAGACCCGTGCCAGAAAGCGCAATTCGCCTGTTGTTGCTCTATTGTCGAAAGTGCCCTTGAGTGTGTTCGGGTCACCTAAAAACGGCATGGCTTTCGTATCCAAATTTTTGGGCCAGCTGCCATGTATCGATTGCCACGATAGAATATTGTCAGCCGCACGACTGCCTTCTTCGCTGCGATACCATTCGTCCAACTTTCTGCTGTGTTCACTACTGCTACATCCGGCGAAAAAACTCGTCATAGAAACTATCAGAAGTAACATAACTATAGAAGTGCTTGTTTTTGACAATGGCTACTCTCCTTTTATGATTTTCTTACTCTCATTCTCATCGTATCGGTTCCATCGGTCTGTGATAGATTAAGTACTCAAATTAGAACCATTTATTATATTTTATATTATTTAGAAAAACAAGGGCTTTTTCAGCAGTTATGGTGTGTTTGATTTTCTTAAGATGTTGTTCAACTGTGCAACTTCAGGTACGCTCCTTCCATTAACAAAAAGAATGCCTGTGCTTCGGTAGAAGTACCCGGCTTATTAAAAAGGGGTGAGCTGCAGGCGCCCTGAACAAGGCCGTGTTTGTCAATTTTGCTATGTGCAGCCATCCTCATTTTGTCAGCATTTTTAAGGTGTGATTCTTCCAGCCAGCTTGCTTTTACGCCCTTGTAAATCGAATATGCAAGCATTTGAGACAGATTGGTCTCGATAAAAGTGTCAGGTTTGTCGAGGACATCGTGAAATAATCCGTCAGGACGCATATAAGAAATACAGGCATCTAACAATTCCTTTGCGTAACCAATTAACTTTTTACGCTGCGTCTTGTTTTCTTCAGGCAAAACTTCAATAATTTGGGCCATACAAGCAGCCGACCATCCATTGCCTGTCCCCCAGAGGTCTTCACGCTTGAATTTTTTTCTCCTGTCATCCCAAATGTTGCAAAAGAGCTTCTTTTCTTTGTTCAACAAATATTTTCTGTATCCGTCGACCTGTTTAACAGCTTCGTTGTAATCGCCCATAAATGCAAGAAACGGCGGAGCCATAAACATTGAGTCGCTCCAGAGCTGCGGAGCATTGTTAAGGTGGTATAATATCCCGTCCGAGGTCTTGGGGGCTTTAGTTTTATAATAATTGTACAATTTATCAGCCGCCTCTTTGTATTTTTCATTGCCGGTAAGTTTATATGCGTAGAGCACCCCAGCTCCGTTCGAGCCCGGGTCTGTAACATTGTGGTCTGAGGCCAGCATCGCCAGACGCCCGTCCCTGTGGCTGCGGAGTATCGCCTCATCAGCCATAAGCACAACCAGCTCCTTTTCACCAATCTCCATTAGTCCCTGCATCGCAATACCCTGTTCCCACGATGCGCGCTGCATACAGAGCATCGCTGCCTTTACATTTTCAATTAATGTCTTCTCCGGCTGTACGGTAGCTTCGGTTTGGTTTGTGAATGAATTACCACTTGACAGTGAACCTAAAATTGGTAAGCCACATGCAGCAGCCATAAAATCTCTTCTTCTCATATACTGTCTCTCAAATGCGATTTTGTTTGTAAAAAAATTCTTATATGTAGACAACGCTTTAATATGATGAGAGAAAAGTATTATATCTTAGCCCAGGATTGAAATCCTTTTTCCTTAATGACACTTTTTGATATTTCTACATCTATAAGCTTTGCACGTTCGGCCTGCTCCTGGGCGAGGTCAAGCTCCTCTTCTCTATAAAGGGTTTCTCCGAGTTTCAGATAAAATTTTGTGAGGAGCTCATCCCTTTGCTCGACCTTAATCTTGCCATTAGTAATTGCAATCTCTACAGCGCGGGTAAAACCATCCGTATCAACCCGAGCTTTTGTTACATAAAAACCATGTTTTCCGCCCTCTCTTGAGCGGGAAGAAGAGCCGGCTGTGTGCTGAGGTATTCTGTAAAGAGTTGGTATTTCTCCGGAATAGATAAACTTTCCGCCGCCTGCCGAATATCTCATCCATGTATTTGAGTCCTCAGAAACCTTTTCTTGAGGAAAAGGATATTTATAGGCCAGCTCTGTGTCTACCACTGTTGCCGAGGTAAGATTTGTGTATCCCTTTTCTGTACCTATTTCTATCCAGGCATTTATTCCCTGAGGGGAGTTGCCCTGATGACCTTCTAAAATTTCAACAATGGACTGCGTCAGATTTTCCATAGGCACTATATCGCTGTTCTCATCAATAACCTTGAAGGTGGAATAAACTACACTTGCCTGGGGGTCTTTTACGAAGATTTTTCTTGCCACTTCCAGTCTTCGCTTATCGGAGATGTCGTCTGAATCATTAAAGAGAACTATA
>CAYWUO010000009.1:0-19837 GCA_964461285.1 uncultured Pirellulales bacterium | reverse complement strand
TAGGTGAGTTATGTTGATATGCCCATTTTATACCTAAATTTCGGCAATGACCGGGTCCATTGTTTGTGTTCTTTTTGATAATATATATTTTATCCGGATGCTTTGCCTTTACCTCATCCAGATAATCAATCGCTTCCTTACACGGAGACAAATCGTCAATAATTATAAGCTGCCAATTTGCATCAGTCTGATTAAAGATATTGGCCAGTGTTTCATCCAGATACCTTTTGGTCACAACATTTTCATCCCGCCAGTGAGGCATAACAAATGTGGCAACCTCATCTTTATAATTTCCAATAGACATTTTGTTCTCCTTTGTAGCACGGCTGTGGCCGTATTACACTTCAGTTAATTTATTGTACCAGTTGATTTTCAGGAAAATCGAAGTCGCCGCAAGCACCGCAACGCAAATGGCGAGGGGCCTGAACATATGAAGGACCAGAAATATTGCAATTAGTATAAAAGTTGTCTGCCAGACGATACCAACCGTCACGTTTATCATATCATGTGCAAATCCTTTGTTGGGTCTGAAGCCTGCATCCTCGGCAATCACCTTCTGCTGAATCGGTCCCCAGAATCCCCAGGGACGAACACTGCGATAGAAATCCTTCAAAACCGTCTCGTCCTCCGGCCTGGTCAGCAGACTAACGACAATGGAGAAGAACGTGCTCACCACCAGAATGACCGGAAAGACCGCGAGATTCTTCTCGAGAGTCCATATTGTCGGTTGACTATGAAAGATAATTGCAAAAATAGTAGCGGTAACTATACCTGAAATCATACCGGCAAAGTATCCAAATCCATTGAATCGCCACCAATGCCACTTCAGGACGTTTGGAGCCATGTAGCCCCCGTAGAGACCTGTTACGACCCACTGGGTTATCGTGTGAATCGAGCCGGTCCTGAATCCAAAGAATATCCCGACGGCTACAATGAGAATTGAACTGATATAACCGGCGTATACATATATCTTGGGCGCAGCGTTGCGATGAATGTATCGTTTATAAACGTCGTTGACCAGGTACGACGCACCACAGTTAACGGTGGAATCGAAGGTGCTCATAAACGCTGCGAATAGACCTGCGAGAATCATACCGACAAGCCCAATCGGCAGAAAGTTGTTTATTACGTATGGAAGAACCTGCTCAAAGTCGATAGATTTTCCTGCTGTAGCCATTTTGTTGAGATTGTTGCTGAAAAACACCAGGCCTAAAACTCCTACTCCTGCAATCATCAGGTATCGCGGCAGGTTTAAGACGACCGATACAAACCAGCTCATAAGGGCAGCTTCTTTAGGACTGCGTGCAGCGAGGATTCTCTGCATATCGTAGTTCGGCGCCGGTCCTGCCATACTGACCAGAGCGCCTTTGAGAAGGGTTATCATAAAGAAGATTGTAAACAGACTGAAACCGTCGGTTGCAATCTTGTCGTTTACATTGGCAATAAGCCCCGACCAGTCCAGATTTGCTTTCCAGCCGAAAAACAGGTTGTACCAGCCGTCGGGCACTACTGCAGCCAATGCATCCGGACTTACTCGCTGAATTGCTATTACCGCAATGAATATCGAGGCAACCGTCATCAGAACAAATTGAATAACATCGGTCAGGACTACGCTGTACATTCCTCCGAACATCACGTAAATCGTCGTTATAGACATGAAGAAGATTGCGTATGTATGCGGCGAAAGGTCCCACGGCAGAAATATCTGCGAGAACTTGCCGATACCCTGAAACGCGTAGGCCAGCATGCTTATCACTATAAACATTGCGAAGATAATAACGCTGATGTGTGAGAGTTCCGCTCCGATGTCGTGGCCAAAACGCTTGCGTATCCACTCTGCGCCGGTCATTACTCCTGAACGGCGAAGCCATATGGAGAGGTATATCATCAAAAAGACCTGATTAAATATTGGCCAGACCCACGGAATCCAGACACTCTTCACGCCATATACGAAGAATAGTGTTACCAGCCACATTGTGCCGGTTATATCGAACATCCCGGAAGCATTTGAAACTCCCAGTATATACCAGGGGATACGCTTGCCGCCGAGGAAGTAAGAATCTATGTTTTGCCCGGCACGCCGAGAGAGGATAAGTCCGGCGATGACGATAACAACCATATATGAAATGATAATTCCGATATCAAGGCCGTGAAGCTGCATATTAACTCTTTTTATTGGTGTCTATAAAATCTTTCAGAACGACTATCCTTAATCATAGTCGCACAAACTCTTTGAAAATTGACAGGTTTTTATATGTGCAAACGGGCCTCTATGTCAACACTAAAATCAACCTGTTTATTATGTGGTCTTACTGGCTTTCGGCGTTTGTAAATCCTGCAAGGGTATAAACTAAGGCGGCCTGCCAGTTGATTGCGATTTCATTGGTCCTGGCACTTCGTCTGACATCCTCCCAATCCGTTGCAGAATGTCCGCCTCCGACGATATAGCCCGGCCACGGCTCTGTAATCTTGTCTGCGCCCGAACGTCTCGAATGAGGATTCATTGGCGGATTATGCCCAAGGCCGGTAACGTAAGACCGGCCGTAATAATTTCTTCCGAACAAGTGACCTATAGCATCCAGCGCGGCGTTAACGTAATCCGGATTCGGCGATACCTTGTTGGCCACCATTAAGGTGATAACCTCTCTGGCAACCGCTCCGTTACAGCCCCACCTGTACTCGTCCGCAAGACATCTGCCGTACACATCCTTTTTTGCCTTGGCGACGAGCGAATCAGCAGTCGTAAGCAGGTCCCGCCGTATATCGTCCGTGATTGAATCTCTTTTGCCATCTCTTTTGCTCAGCAGATACCTGAACATACCGAGGTTTTTGACATCGCCCCAATCCCAGTAATAGCTTATCTTGTCGTCATAAGAACGGGCTCTCCATTCAAAATCCTGGCGATACTGCTCATCGCCGGTGGTCTCCCACATCTCAGCCGCCGCCCATAACCGGTCATCGTTATCCATCGTGGGATAACCGCCAGTCCTGAAGGGCTCATGCGCACTGAACTTGTTCTCACGGTTTTCTTTTAGAAAATCGTAACTTACCTTCGCTGCGTCGAGGCACTTCTGCGCATATTTTGGGTCGTAGGGTTTGAAATATCTCGCTGCCATAGCCATCATCGCGACAAAATCAGACGTGGCAGCAGAGCTCCATTCCGTATAGTATCGCTTGACCCTCTCATTTTCAGGCATAATAAAGCCGCAAAATTTCAAAGCGCTCAATTTATGCGAGACCCTTCCGGAACCGTCCGGATACTGCATCTTGAAAAGCCAGTCAATCTCCCATTTCATTTCTTTCAGAAAATCAGGATAACCAGGCGCCGTATCGGGAATATCGAGCGAGAGGTTTTTGAGATTGTTATTGAAATGGTCCCATGCCAGGAACAGAGCTCCCACCGTAACACCTGCATTGACTACGTACTTATTGTAATCACCGGCGTCGTGCCAGCCGCCCGTGCCGTCTCTTTTGCTGTTCGGCTCGCCGATATAATCCTGCCAGGCATCGTCCATATGGCAGGCGGCGTGAAAATAACGATTACCGTTGAACTCACCTTCCACTGCAGTGCCGCAGCGCCACAAATAGAACGCCCGCATAGTTGTATATAACGCGAAGTTATATACATTATCGCCTATCTCGAAGTCGTAAGACCGGCCGACGCCTGGCACATCCAGATAGTACTTTCCTTTTCCTTCCACTTTGGAAAAATCTGCAATCCAGACGGTCTGGCTGACATCCTGCTGATGGAATGGTCCTGATACCTTGCCTGTATAAACGGCATTACCATCAGCGACACTTTTCACGGCAAAATCGGAGCACTTAGAGGTGATTGTAGCCAGCTTGTTCGCCGTGGGCAAAAAACCCAGCGAATTCAATCGGATATCCGAACTGACTTTGGAAGGTTTGCCACCTGTCGCTGCGAGAGCCGCTTCTGCATCGTATGTAGCACTTATACAAGCCGATAAAACGATTGCTGCAATTATCGAACGTATTTTCATATTTTCACCTGTAATTGTTTAATTAATAAAATGACGTCTCAATTTATCCTTTATCACGGAAAATTTCAATATAAAACTTGAATCGCAATAAGACCGCGATTCGCCCAATGCGGAACAAGTGATAAAAAAGAATGCTTTTATCGGCAGCGTTTATCCCATTAAAACGGTGACCTCGTTGTTTTCTTTCAACTTATTAAATGGAATAAAATTACCCTCAATCTCCTGGCCATTGATGACTATTTTCTTTACTCCTTTTTGTACTCCTGAGGCATTTTGAACTTTAATGTTCAAATTTTTCTTTCTGAAAATCCTGCTGACACTGAATTGGCTCCATGAAGAGGGGATACAGGGGTCAATCTTCAGTCCTTTGTAGTCCGGCTGAATACCGAGAATGTACTGTGTTGCGGAATAATAAGCCCAGGTTGCCGAACCGCTTAGCCACGGTAATCGCGATGCTCCGTAACGCGGGCTGTATTTACTGTGCGTGAATTGGCAGTAGACGTAGGGTTCAATCTGCCTGATTTCCGCCTTTGTATTGTAGGCAGCCGGCATAGAGGCCCGGAAATATTTATAAGCCTGGTCGCCGTTACCCAGCATAGTCTCAGCAATTATAGCCCATCCCTGGGTATGGCAGAATATAGCGCCGTTCTCCTTCATACCTTTGTTGAAAAGAGGTGCCTTGATGACTTTGATGTCAGCTTTCTCGAAAGGCGGGTCACATATCATAACGCCATAATCAGTTGCCAGTTTTTCTCTAACCGCTTTAATTGCTTTCTCGGCTTGTTCCGGACTTGAATGACCGCTGAGAACCGACCATGTCTGTGGATTGAGCCAGAGCGAACCTTCTTCATTTTCTTTGGAACCGAATTTCATGCCATCGTATCGATAGGCCCGGATGAACCAGTCGCCATCCCATGCGTGTTTTTGAAGGTTCTTATCAAGAGTTGCCAGGTGCCCTTTAGCCCATTGGACTTCATCGGGCCTGCCAAGCATTTCACAAATTTCAGTGTACGTTTTCAAGGCATAACGAAGTTGAAATGCAACAAAAACGGTCTCTCCATCATGTCCAAGTTGTAAACAGTCATTCCAGTCCGCAGATAAACCACAGGGAAGTCCGTGTTTACCGGAGCGATTCAAGTTGAATAGTATCGCCTGTTTCATATGGCCGAGAACCGTATCTTGGCCTTTGTCTGCATAAGGAAGGACTTTGTCAAAGAACGATATATCACCTGTTTCTTTTACATAAGCAGGTATGGTATTAAACAGCCAAAGGCAATCATCCGAACGATACTCTTGCTCTTCGGGTGCTTCTTCACTTCCCGGATTATGGGCCCAGGGTTTTACTACGGGCATTGCACCACCGGTAGAAGCCTGGCCTGTTATCATAAGTTCCAGGCGTTTACCTGCTTCCTCAGGTATCGTATGCAGAACGCCAAGCAGGTCCTGTACCGTATCTCGATAACCGAGACCGTTCCTTTCTCCGCTGTAAACCAGACTTGCAGCTCTGGACCATGCATAGGTCATAAGACAGTTGAAAGGACTCCACATATTCATCATACTGTTGAATTCGTAATCCGGCGTTTTGGCTGTCATACCCTCCAACCGATTATGCCAGTACTTCTTTACCTTGTTGAATTCCTCATGAACTTTATTAAGATTTTTAAACTCGTTAATTGTCTGTTTGCCTTCTACAGATGCCTTACCGATTCCCATAAGCACAGCCAGTTCCTTCGATTGACCGGGCTCCAAATCCATATCAATCTGCAGCGTGCCACAGCCGTTATCTGCTACTGCAAGGGAATTGGTGCACTCGCCTTTTTCCACAACCAATGGATTGTGATAAGAGCGATATGGCCCGATGAAAATATCGCGGTCTGTATCATATCCTGAAATTTCTGCACCAACCACGCCAAGGAACGTATGCCGATTGCCATCGTGGTCTTCGAAGTTGCCGGTGCCGTTCGGGAGCAATACATTGAGTCCATGGTCGATAATATTATCTACTACGTTCATACAAAGAATGTGCTGTGTGTACTGAAGATTTACAAAGTCCTGCAGCATAAACCAGTTATTGGCATATTCGACAAATGTAAATAGCCTGAGACGGCGTTTTTTAGAATCCTTGTTTGTTACTTTAAGCAGCCAGCACTCAAAATAGCGGTCTAACGGTACGAAATATGTTGTTTCTGTTTCAATCGCTGAATATTCTGAGGATATGATTGTATAAGCTGTACCGTGCCGACACTGGGATTTAAACTTCTCAAGCGGCTTGCCTGCCGGCTGCCAGGAGGCGGACCAAAAATCTTTGCTGTCGCGGTCATGGATATAAATATATCGGCCGGGCTGGTCCATTGGAATCGAATTAAAGCAAAGACGCATAAAGCGGCCCTGGGCCGAAGAATGAAAAAAGCTGTATCCTCCGGCATTATTAGTTATGATAGCGCCATATTCCGTAGAACCAAGATAATTACCCCATGATTTTGGTGTATCCGGCCTGTCGATAACGTACTCTTTACTTTCATCATCGAAGTGTCCAAATTGCATTTTATAACCTCCCGAAAAAACACATGTAAGATACAGGTGTGCTGTTTACACTCTTTTCAGATTTTTATTGATGTTAAGAGTATAAACAATGGTTGTATTTATTATGGCATTACATTTTTTTATAACGGTTTATTCGGGTTCTTCTTGATATAATCAATGAGTTCATCCACCTGGGTAAATGCAAGTGCGCAATATGTGTCTGCGGCACCGTAAAAAATTGCTATTTTTCCGGTTTCGGCATCCTGCAGTGTGGCACAGGGAAATGCCACATTTGGGACAAATCCCGTCGTTTCATAAGGCTCTTCCGGAGTCAAGAGGTAATTCTCGCAGTCCACTATTACCCTGGATGGGTCATCGATATCCAACAGTGCTGCACCAATGCTGTAAACATATCCGCTGCAGGTGGTGCAGACGCCATGGTAGATTAATAACCATCCTTCGGTAGTTTCAATCGGTATCGGCCCCGCACCGAGCTTGGTGTTCTTCCACCAGTAATGGGGGGTTTTCATGACAACTCTGTGTTTTCCCCAATAGGTCATATCGGGACTTTGGCTCAGGAAGATATCTCCGAAGGGTGTATGGCCGTTATCACTCGGGCGGTTAAGCATCACAAAATTGCCGTTGATTTTTCTCGGGAATAAAACACCATTACGATTAAAGGGTAAAAAGGCATTTTCAAGCTGGATAAAGGTTTTGAAATCCTTTGTTTTTGCAACTCCGATAGTGGGCCCATTAAAGTAATTACACCATGTAATATAATACGTCCCCTCAATCTCCACTAATCGCGGGTCATAACCGTAAAGGATTGGCTTAGCCGGTGTACCGTCCTCATTGATAAATCTGATAATTTCTTCCTCAATCTCCCAATGAATCGCATCTTTGCTTCTGCCGAGATGCAGGTTCGGATACCCGTTTTTATGGTCGGACCTGAAAACGCCTATGAATTCTCCTTTATAAGGTATGACAGCACTATTGAAAATTCTGCCGCCGGTTTTTAAGGCATTTTTTCCAATAACCGGATTCTTATCGTACCGCCACATTACATCGTGACAGTCTTTAGGTTTATCCTGCCAGGGTATTTGAGGCAATGGCTCGCCAATGATTGTCCTTTTCACTGTATTTCCTTTTACGTTCTAAAATGTATATTGGTAACTAAACTGTTACGATTTCTTCTCCGGCCTCTTTGCGTCTTTCTGCTAATTCGGCTCCAATCTTTTCAACGCGTTTATCGTTTAATGGATATATAAGTAATAATATAATTGACAAAACACCAACCCCGGCGGGAATCAGGCTGAACAGCAGAATCAGACCCCTCAGACTCTCTTCGGATTGAACCTGATTTGCTTGAAATCCGACTTGAGACATCAGCGTAAGAGCGACATAAGCGCCGAAGGCCCATCCGATTTTCTGCGACATAGTCGAAGCGGAAAAGATTAAACCCGTCGCCCTGCGTCCTCGCTTCCACTCAGCATAATCAGCGGTGTCTGCATACATCGCCCAGAGCAGAACACTTAGAGGTCCTCCGGTCATCGAGCCGGTGATTTGGAGCAGGAATATCAGGCCGATTTGTTCGGCACGGAGAAAATAAAAAGCAGCCGTACTTGTGATTGCGATAACGAAAAGGATGACAAAGGCTTTTTTCTTGCCGACTACCTTCGCAAACCAGCTCACAAATACCACTCCAATTAACGCTGAAATTTGCCCAATTGTATTGAATGCCGACACCAATGTTTCAAAACTATATGTTTTGGTTGTCAGGAAAGGTAAAGACAGTTCCCGCGAGCCAATAACATATTTAAAGTAATGTGCCGTCACACTGCCGCGGACAGCCACGAAAAGGATGAAAGTTATGGTTGTAGCCAGAAGAATGAGCCAGGGTCCGTTGGTTATTAATTCGAACAAGTCTTTTTTTATGGATGATTTTTGGGTTTTAGGCGGCTGGACCCGTTCCCGGGTGCCCTTAAAAGTAATCAAAAAGAAAATGACGGCCGCAACCCCGTAAACGATAAATGAATTTCGCCACCCATTTGCTTCATTGATGATTTCAATCTTATAGTTAAGAGGTTTACCTTCCGGATCAACAAATAATTCGGTGGCGTCAAGTTCATATACATTAAATCCGGCAGTCTCAATAATATTATCAACCGAAGTATTGACGTAAGGAGGATTATTCCCGGCTGCAGAGACAAAGTATTTAATCGAATGGGCTAAACGACCGCCTTTGCCATCAGTAGCAGTGATATCAACTTGAGCAATACCCGGTTCTAATTCTAAAAAAGTAAGTTTATTGCCGTCGATTTCAGGTGATATCACTTTCTGGTTATTACTTTCTACTTCAAATGTTAAAACATCCTTATCGCTATCTTTGATGAATTTAGATAAGTCAATTTCTTCTCTTCCAAAACCGCTCTTCAACTCAAAGTAATTCGTTGAATCCTTAATCCGCGGCTCACGGTTGCTTTTCGCAATCACATCAATATAAAAGCCAATGGTCTTACTTCCCCAAATCTCGTCCGTAGCTGTTAAATTAATTTTTGCATTTCCAATTTGTTTTTCTTTAATCAACAATGTTTTTTCTTTGAGTTCAACTTTTACTATATTTTCATTTAGGTTTTCTACCGTATATTCGAATGGTTTCTCGCCGTTTCCTTTAAAGATGCCGGAAATATCAATTGAATGTGTGTTAAAACCGGATTTTAGTTTAATATCGCTTATCGGCGGAACAAGGACAGGAAAATTATTATTAGCCGGATTGACTCTAAATCCGAATTCCAATTTATCGGAAAGTCCCTCAGAGTCTTCAGCAGATAAAATAATTCTCGCATTTCCTTTTCCAACTTCGTTAATGCTAATGGTTTGATTGTTGATTTTAGCATTAATGATTGATTCATCCCCACTACCAAAATGTTTTACCATGGGCAGCAAAGTGGCCGAGACGATGATTCCCGCGGCAAAGGCAAAGATAAACTTCATGGAAGAGACCGTAGTGCGTTCTTTTGAATCCGCCGAGATAACGCCGAGCAATGCCGTATAGGGGATGTTGATGGCCGTGTATAGCATCATAATGGCGTTAAATGTGATATAAGCCCAGATAATTTTTCCTGTCATCCCAAAATTGGGGACGGTAAAAGTAAACACGCCGACAACCGCGAACGGCACACAAAGCCAGAGTATATAGGGTCGGAATTTCCCCCAGCGGGTTTTTGTGCGGTCGGCAATTATACCCACCATCGGGTCATTGAAGCCGTCCCAGATTCGGCTTACAAGAAACAGTGTAGCTGCTACAGCGGCCGGGATGATAAACACGTCTGTGTAGAAATAGGTAAAGTAGAGCATGAAGGTCTGCCAGTAAAGCACTGAAGCAAGGTCTCCAAAACCGTATGAGATTTTTTCTTTAATAGATAGTTTTTGGACTTCGTTACTCATAATACCTTCCTTAAACTGCGTATTTGATTAAAGTTTTTTCCGACCGGAAAATATCCGCACAAGACAGCTGATTAAAATCATCTGGAGTGCTTTAAAATTCGTTCACATTTGCTCTTGCTTATAAGAAGCCGTATTTGCCGTGTAATTCTAATAGCAAAAGGGCTTTATTGCAATCTTTTTCGCAGGAATTATTCAGCACAATTTAGCTCTGTAAAAAACGGTATTTCAGCAAAAACGGCTCATCCTTCCAATGTATTTGGCAACCGAAAAACACAATATAGCAAAGGAAAAGTACACGCAACATTTTTTTCTGAAAATCCTGATTGGCCTTGTTGTGTTTTTTCTGCAGATAATCAGCTTTACGAACAACGTTAATTTCGACATCAAAGGTTTAATTGACGATTTGGTGACCCGGGGATTTAATAATCTGCCTCTTTAATACGAGCTTTTCTGACGATACAGTGGTCTGGTGGATTCGACTCAAGGCCCTGTATCTATCACGTTCCTTTGGCTTGCCAGGACCTGCCATTTGACATACAATCAGCCGGATGTGCTGAGCTTAAATACGATAGCAATATCATTGATTTTCTTCAAAGGTGTAGTAACGACAAGGCCGGTATCCTGCCGCCTCCATTTGATTTTTTCTTCTGTGCCGAGTATTGACACGTCTTTAACCATAATCGCCTCGGCCTTATTGTCTTTGCCGAACATTTTCATCACAATTTCCTTATTTTCGCCCGGCCAGCCGAGAACAATCGCATAGACGATTTTACCTTTACGGGTGTAACGGATATCCTGAGCAGTATAGCCGCCTTTCATCTTGACGAAATGCCCGCCTTGTTTCAATCGGGTGGGTCCCTCGCCAAAATCGACGAACGGACGCGTTTCGTAGATGGCCTTGCCGTAGTCTTTCAACCATTTTCCGATAGCCAGCAGCACTCGCTTTTGGTTATCTGGTATGGTGCCATCGGCCATTGGAGAGATATTGAGCATCAACTGGCCGTTTTTGCTGACGATATCAATCAGCGTGTGCAGCACTTCCGGTGTGCTCTTGATTTGCAAATCCTCCGTGTAGCACCAGCTGCCTCGGCTTAGTGTGTCATCCGTTAGCCAGACGAGTTTAGTGAGCCGATTGGCTCGGCCTTTTTCGTAATCTTCCACGCCAATTGTACGCGGCAGGTCGTTTTGCTTGAAGGTAACGACGACATCTTTGTCCCACTCGCCGGCCTTGTTGAAGTAATATGCGAGGTAAGCGGTCTTGTATTCGTCCGGAATTTCGTTCAGCCAGGAGTCGAAATACATAATGTCCGGATGGTACTTGTCGATGACTTCTATCAGCTTGCCTTTCCACATATCTAAAAACTGCTCGCGAGGCATATAGCCGTACATAATTGCCTGCCTGGGGTCATCGAGCAGGGAGGGAAAATTCTTTTTGACGAATTCGTAATGTCCTGTCCATCTTTTCCTGCCGCTTTTCTCAATCTCATATAGATTGTTACGGGCATGATGGAAAGTCGTTACGAAGCGCATCCCACGTTTGCGCAGGGCCTCGGCCAGTTCGCCGGCGATGTCGCGTTTCGGTCCCATATCCATAGCGTTCCACGGAGTCATGTCGCTGTCCCACATTGAAAAACCGTCGTGATGTTCGGCAACGGGTCCGGCAAAACGGGCTCCTGCCTTTTCGAATAGCTCAGCCCACTCGTCAGCTTTGAATTTCTCGGCTTTGAACATCGGCACAAAGTTATGGTATCCGAATTCTGTCGGCTCGCCATATTTCTGAACGTGATGTCTGTATTCATTGCTGTTCTTTTTGTACATATTGCGAGGATACCATTCGTTGGCGAAGGCCGGCACGCAATATACACCCCAATGGAAGTAGATACCGAATTTCGCGTCACGAAACCATTCGGGCGCAGGATTATGTTTCTTAAGCGATTCCCAGTCGGCTGTATAAGTAACTTTAGCAGTCTTGTCATTGATGATTGCAGTCCGGCCTTCTTGTGTACGGCAGCCTCCTGATAAACCCACAAAAAGTGTGATGCAGGCAGCATAAATCTTTATCTTAGACATTTTTTGGTACCTCTTTAGTTATCCCTGAAGGATGATTCTCAGTTCATATGCGTAATAAGACACATAAATATGCTATGGTGTCAAAACTTAGGTATGTATAGTACGCCGATTATTACGCCCAGTCAACCTTCACGCTGCTTATGAGCAGACGGAGCATTGCTTAACTTAGGGCATGCGCTTTAGTCCTTCCCAGCGTACCTTCCATTTACCATTGTCCGGAAAACCGGGCGTTGGACGGTCGGGACAGCCGTCCCAGCCGGCGGCCATCATCGCAACCGCCGTGAGCAATCCGCCGTTTCCGGGCAGGTATAGTGGCAGCCGCGACGACTGGAAATTGTGTCCATTGGCCAGATAGCGGTTCTTTTGCGATTCAATGAACAGGGCGTCTATCGCTTTTTCCGGCTCGCCCAGACGAGCCGCTGTCATCGCCAGCATCGGATAATCCCAGCCCCAGGTGTCCTGCCATTGCCAACTCCGGATGATATAGTCAAGCGTCCGCTTCATAGTATTCGGGTCAATCAGTGAATTTGGAGGAACAAATCCGAGCGCAGCTACTATTGAAGGATGGTCGCGTGGTATTGTGTAGGGCGGTGTCTCGATTGCCGTATAAACTCCTTCGCGAATGGTCGGACGCGAAAGCAGATTTTTAACTCGCTCCCACTTCGGATTACACTCCAGACCGAGTCGCTCGCGCCACTTTTGTGCAGTCTCCAGCCCCCAGTACCAGTAGGCCAGTTCAAATGTCGGATTGAGGTTGCTCGCCCGTTGCTTTCCATAGCTTTCCTGGGCGGGTATTAAAGCCGGGCCCAGTACATACCGCTTGCCAGTGGCATCCCACACGGGATACGAAGCCATGAACTCAGCAGTCTCGAAGACGATATCCTGATATTTTTCCAGGGTCTGACGGTCTCGATGAGCACGATAGCACAGTTCGGCATAGTAAATCGGATGTGGCTGCTGCCATATAAGGAACACACCGATTTGGCTCGGGCTGTCCCGGCCATCCGGTGAGACCATCTTCGGCCAGCGAGCTCCTTCATAGCCCTGCAGTTTGGCGGTAGCTTTGGCCATTGGGAGAATCGACTGATACCACGGCAGACTTCTCTCCAAAAGCGGCAGCCGGTCCCACAGGGCAAAATGAACTGCGTGCCACCAGTGCATCTCCAGGTGAGATTTGCCGAACCAGCTGTTATCAACGAGCCCTGTCTCCTGCGGTGGACGGGAACCCGAACACTGAATGGCCGTCAGGTATTGCGAGAGTACGACCCTTCGTTCCAGCTCTGCTGCGCGAGGGTCGGAGCATTGTGAAAAATCAATTGCTGCTCCGCTGTTCCAGAACTGTTGCCAGTGATTGGCGGCTGCCGTACGGACTTCTTGAAAATCGGGCAATGGCTCTGCAATCTCCGATTCAGAAAAGGCAAAGACAATTTCCAGGGGCTGACCATCCCATCGATAAATCTCATATTCATGCTGTGATTTATTTCGGATGCCACCTTCTTGTGACCAGATAATACGAACATAGTAACGGTCCTCATCGAGTATGCGAATCAAATCGACCTGGTTGCCAGTAATCTGCTGCAGGGTGGCGTGGCTATCCGGATGCTCCCAATTTGCAGCACTGCCCCAATCCGTACTTCCGTAGGGAAAAGCGAGCGAGACCAGTAACCTTTGCTGCTGCAGCAGCAAAGATTCGATACGGACCGCTAAAATGTCACGCTGAGGATGGCAAACGGTCCGGACTTTGATTGGCTGGCCTTGGATTTCGAAACGACTGCTCAGAAGACCTGCCCAAAGGTCCAGGGTTTGTGATGTATCGGCCAGGTCATCGATACCTGCGGCTAAGCCATCGGATTTGAGAATACGCAATCCGATTTGCCCGAGGTGCAGGCGATGCGGGTTGGCACGCAGCCAGGATGCGGCAGGGGGGTATCCGTCGGAAAATTCTTTGTCCGAAGCATACGGTACTTTGCGTCCATTCACCACATAGTCTTCCAGAACATCGGTCAGTTTGTAACCTTTGGGATTCGGTGAAGTATGCCAGCCCCATTGAGATTGCGTGCCCAGCGACATGCCCTGCTGATGATACTGAGGAAATGTCTGCAGGCCTGTGATATCCGCGGTGAAAGCAAACTCACCGTTGCCGATGCTAAGCGGTGTCAGTGGGTCGGGTTTGTTTAGAGTGACATTATGCCGTGTAACCAATGTGTGGCGGTCTATACGACGGTCAACTGATTTACCCCGGGTTTGGGCGTCAGCATCTAAAACTGCTGAGCTCTTTTTTAGAGCAGTGCAGCCTATCAATAATCCTGTGACAAGTGCCAGACCAATAATGTAAGTCTTTATCTTTGTTATTTTTGGTACTTCCTGAATATCAATCTTCAAAAATAATTCTCAGCTGCTAAACGTTACGATGTGTGATATTACTTCATTATAATATATATCCACAATAGACAAAGTCAACTCCGCCCGCACTCAAAGCCTGCTATGACAGATGTCTCACGATATGCAAGGAGTTAGCTCTTCACATATAAAAGAGTTTTCTGGAGGTCCTTGTCTCTGGATGAATTGCCTACCATAATTTCGAACTCACCGGGCTCGACAACATATTTCATATCTATGTTGTAGAAGGCGAGATGCTCCGGCTTTATATCAAGCGAGACCGTCTTTTTCCGGCCCGGTTTCAGGGTGATTCGCTGAAAGCCCTTTAATTCTTTCACGGGCCGGGATACGGAGCTGACTTTGTCGCGAATATACATCTGCACGACTTCATCCCCGATGACTTTGCCGGTGTTGGTAACATCCACAAGGACAGATGTGGATTCGCTTTTACGAATTGTCGACTTTTTAAGACGCGGTTTGCCGAGCTTGAACTTTGTATAAGTCAGCCCATATCCAAAAGGAAATTGTGTTTGCTCTCCTCTTAATCCAGCGTAATCGTCCACTCTGCCGGATGGTTTGTGATTGTAATACAACGGCAGTTGTCCTGTGATTTTTGGGAATGTGATTGGCAGATGCCCGCCTGGATTGTAATTTCCGAATATAATGTCAGCGATGGCGTTTCCGCCTTCTTCTCCGGGGTACCATGCCTCTATCACTGCCTGGGCACGGTCAATCCACCAGCTCATCGTAACGGCGCTTCCACTTATTAACACGACAATTACCGGTGTCCCTGTATTGCATATTTCTTCTATTAATTCTTCCTGTACTCCCGGCAAATCTAAATTACATCTATCTTTGCTCTCCCCCTCTGTCCTGTCGGAATTGCCCATAAATAGAACAGCAACATCTGATTTTTGAGCAATTTCTACTGCGGATTTAAAGCCTCCTCTGGATTTGCCTGCAACATCACATCCTTTAGCGAAATTTACTTTTGTATTTTTTGAAGCCTTGTTTTTAATACCCTCCAGGGGTGTCACAACCTTTATCTCTCTACCGCTGTAGCCTCCCAGACGTGCTTTATTGGCATTGGGACCAATAACGGCGATTGATTTAATATTTTTCCTTAGCGGCAGAATGTTTTTATTATTCTTGAGCAAAACGATAGACTTTTGAGCTGCTTTTAATGCTAATTTGCGATGTTCACTGCAATCACATATCGTTTCTGCATATTGCGGGTCTACATAAGGATTGTCAAAGAGTCCCAGCCGAAATTTGACCCACAGGATTCTTCTGACACTTTCATTTATGACTTTAACAGACAATTTTCCTTTTTTTACAAGCTCTACGAGTGCTGCAAAACAGTCTGTCTGTGGGAATTCTATGTCCAGTCCTGCCGTTATGGCTTGTTTGGCTGCTTCTGCCTTTGTGCCGGCAACGTTATGTTTTTCGTATACGTAAACTACCGAGAAATAATCTGAGACAACAAATCCCTTGAATCGCCACTCTTTTCTTAAAACATCGGTTAAAAGCCACTTATGCGAGGAGCAGGGGATACCATCAAGAGAATTATAAGCGGCCATTATTGACAGGGCGTTTGCCTCTTTTACGCATGCTTTAAAGGCAGGGAAATAAATTTCCCGTAAAATCCTTTCAGAAAGCTGAATCTCATTACTGTCTCTGCCACCAATACCCACAAAATTCGCTGCGTAGTGTTTAGGCGTAGCAGCAACTCCCTGGCTTTGAACGCCTTTTACAAAAGCAACGGCCATCCGTGTAGTTAAATATGGGTCCTCCCCGTAAGTTTCCTCTGTTCTTCCACACCTCGGGTCTCTTGCAATATTTATAGTCGGAGAAAGGCATTGATTAATACCTCTGCTTTTTGTTTCCTTACCAATGGCTTCAGCTACTTCCTCCATTAATTCATCATCCCAGGCACTTGCCAGGCCGATTGCCTGAGGAAAACTTGCCGAACCCAAAGCCATACAGCCGTGAAGACATTCATCATGTATAATTACCGGGATTCCGAGCCGGGTTTGTTCTTTGGCAAATTTCTGAATTTCATTTGCCCGTTCTGCACCTTTTTTGGGAGTACAATATCTTACAACAATACTTATCTGGCCTATTCCTTTTCCTATTTTCTTCTTTGCTTTTTTAACAGAGAATTCTCCCTTTTCAAAAATCGAATGGAAAATAGCTTTTTCAATACGCCGGAAATCAAGTTGCCTGTCTTCGATAATAGATATATCAATGGTTTTAAAATCACCGATGGCGGCTATCTGGCAGACTTTTTCCTCCAGCGTCATCCTTTTTAGTAAATCTTCTACCCGTCTTTTTATGGGGGCGCTCTTATTTAAATAGACCGGCCTTTGATTCTTTTTGCTCTTTTTTAAACTCATCGATTTTTTTCTATGTATAATTCTACAGGGATGTAATCCTGTAATACCCTAAAATTACATTTTATACCTTCAGCCGAATTTCCACCAACCATTGCTTCAGGAACTCCCGATACAGGCCTCGGCACACTGCTTATTTCATTAAAGAAGTTACAAAAGAATTCAATTGCGGAGAGTCGATTTCCTTGGTACCAGTTTCCTTTTGGAGTTCTTTAATAAATTGCATCACTAAATGCGTTAATACTGCGCCCGGCCTGGGATAAGCGGCTACTATATAATGGGGTCCTTTGGTTGATTCTCCCTCTTCTTGTTCTAATTCAGCCCTGAGGTTGTCCGGGGTGATTAAGGAATTGGCATACTCGAAAACAACCTTATCCATCGCCTTATATACTTCTTTGCTTTCTTCGGCCAGGCCGTAGTAATCAAGAAGCTGGGCAAAAACATAATTTGACGTTGTATAAACGTCTTGTCCCTGTTCCGATTCTACCGCTTGCCCATCCTCCGTCCGGCACATAGCCCAGCCCATGAAAGTCCGGTTATTTTCATAAATTGTCTTGAGGATTTTTTTTGCCCTGTCATCGGAGATAAAGGGCTCTTCTCCCATTGTTATAATTGACCACAAGGCATCCAGTTGATTGGTCCAGATATCCGTGTTTGTTTTCCCTGTTTTAGGGTCATAGCAGGTGACATAATACTGCAATTTTCGGCCGCTCTTGTTTTTCGTATCTGTCCACAATTTCTCGAATTCTGCTGAGGCTTTTTCAAAGGCCTCTTCGTATTGTTTTTTGGCAGGTTCATCTTTCATCAACTCGGCCATTCTAATCATGGCCTGGCAACCCGCCATAAAAATAGTCGCATCGTAAGCATCTACGCCGAACAGCACCAGATTATCAAAGGTGTTTTTGACTTCACCGGGATTGCCCTCAGGAATGCCGTCTCCGTCTATATCGTGCTCTTTTAAATGTTCGAGACCGAATTTAAGCGTCTCCCAGTTTTTCTTCAGAAAATCGATATTGCCCGTAAATTTGACATTGCGCAGTACTCTTATGGCCAGCTTGGGGAAAAGGTCGATCCAATAGTTATCGTTATACCAGGCGTAGTCACTGACATTGCGCAGGGCATGGCCTTTCGACAGCATACCTACGTCATGCGACACGCTGCCTTTAATCTTAGTCGGGCCTTTTATTTGGGTCAGCGACCGGCCTTCGTATTCTTCCGGGTAGTCTTCGAAATGCTTTCTTGCTTCAACAAAAGACGAATGCAGATGATAATATCGCTCTGTAAGATTTTCCACCATAATCGAATCAATGAAACGCTGGCAGAGTTCTTGCTCTATGTGTGGAAAGAATATGAGCAGCACCATGGAATACCAGTCAACATCCGAGGGGTCGATATAGGAATAATCGAAACATTCCAGGAACCTGGCGACGTCACTACCGTCTTTGTTTTCGGTCCATACTGCGGCATTTGACAATGGAAAACTAAATTCGTTAAGAATCAACCTGGTTAGTCTCAATGCACCGTCCCTGTCATTTTTATAGGAAGGACTTTGCTGTATATAATCGAATATCCTTTTTTGGATTGCTATTGTCCGGCTCAGCCAGTCGGGGTAATTGTCCAGAGCGATTTTTACCATATCTTTTGCCCTGGTTTTTTCATCCTTAAAACTTCTTAGATATATACGGTCAAATGTTGCTCCGTCTTTATACCACTGTTGTGGGAAGTCCAAAACTACGGCAAAAGGTATTTTTATCGTTGCCTTCGGCTCTAACGTAAAAGTAAGACTGATAGCTGCTCCATAATCTTGATTAAGAAGAGGATCTCTCTTCATGTAAAAACTACCATCATCATTCAGCAATAAATCCTGCTTGAGGAAATTCAAGCAAAAATACGGGTTTGTATCTATCTTTACACCTTTCATTTCCGGTACAGCTATGACCATCTTGTTCCGGCTTTCCGTACTTCCCATCACAACTGCCCTTATATTTGCAAATTTCAAATCTTCGTGCTGATGGCCTTTCACCGGTGCTGAGCTTGTATAAATACTGTCCTGGTCGGTTGGCTTTAATTCCTTTTCCTGAAGATTTACAAGGGATGGTCTGGGTAATACCAGGGTAATTTGCTGAGCTTGATTTGTAGTATTTGCTACCTCATACTCTTCTACACCGATAGGCATCAGGACCTGGTCACTTCCGGTTAAAAAAGGAGAAATCAGTCTTCTTACCACACTGACCTTATCCAGTTTATATGCTATTTCCAACAAAGGCGTAGCGATAGAAATTGACATGTGCTTTTCGGATATCGGCGGATGATAATAATTTTTCAAGGCAGGTACATCGTCAGGAGCTTCAACCAGCTCTGGATTTCTTCTTGTGAGCATAATACATTTATTATCGATACGGATAAATGGCGCAGAAGCAAATTGAATTGCGTTTTGATTTAATAAAATTAGTCTTCCGGCGTCATTAAGTCTGTTATATAAACCGTCGGGAGATATCCCTATCGAACAGGTCGGAGCACCCTGAAGGGCGATGGTATGGGGAAATTGAAGGGTTTTTGACATCCCCTGAAAATGAACCTTCATTTGATTATCATCATAAATCTCAGATATTTGTGCTCCTGAAATTGTAAAAACGTCACTTATTTTAAAGCTGGATGTTCCTGGCATTTAAAATTTTCTCCTTTTAAAACACAATCATTTATTTCAAGTAAAATCCTTTTTTGCCTTTACGCCAATAAACTTTGGGTATAACAGTAAAGAAACCCAGGATTCTGTGCATTACTAACAATATGATAAATCCAAAGGATGTTGTTTCTTCGGCGACGGTTTTTCCTGGGCGGCTCCTTCTTGCGAACCAAGGGTTATAGGCAGTTTGGTTGTGGGTAAAGGTTTAATTTTACCAAAAAGCAGGTCAGCTGAAATCCTTATGGAATCGGGTGAACCGCTGTAATGGCAGACTACGGCATCCGCTTCTTTTGTAGTTCCCTCTATATAGGGGCAGTTAGTCACAACAACAACAGTAT
>CAYWUO010000008.1:0-23409 GCA_964461285.1 uncultured Pirellulales bacterium | reverse complement strand
AAAGGGATATGAAAACGCACATCGATTTTTGGCCCAAAAATCCCAAACCCAATTTAACCAGGTGTCCAAATGAACCTAAGTCCTTATATATCAATGAACTACGAACTAATAACTATGAACTACCCTGGGAAAAACAAACCCAATTCAAAGCCAATCAAAGCCAATTTCAAGGCAAAGCAAGGTAGTAGAAAAATCCGAAATACTGCCCAACTATACCAGCGCCAAGGAGGCGGAATCTCGTTGACCGTCTCGGCCAAGGGCCTTAAACTTGATGAAAAAGCAGTTAGCCGTAAATATAGAAAAAAGAATCTTCGTGTTTTTGTGACTTGGTGGCAAAAAAGGGGATTACGATTAGTGGAAAAAATAGTTTTTACAGATTCCTGGCAGCGGTTTTTCGGTGAGTTCGGCCTCGTCTCGTTCGACGATTTTTTTCAATATAGCCGTGGCGAGACAGTAAACAGAAACAACAAGCGCAATGTATTGGCGTTCGAGCTGGGCGGTGATTCCGAGCAAAAGCAATTTTTTATGAAGCGTTTTTTTCATCCGCATTTCAAGGATATGCTCTTTACCTGGCGCAATTTCGGCGAGCCCTGTTCGCAGGCGCGGTGCGAATGGGAAAATATAAAGCTGCTTTGCGATAACGGTATCGGGACATACAGGCCTGCCTGTTACGCTGAAAAGAAAAAGTGGGGCCTGGAAAGAAAATCCTTTATTATCACCGAAAAAATTCAAGGCCAAGCTTTGACGGATTTTGTGAAACAGAACTGGCAGCAGTTAGACAGATATCAGAAGGAAAAGATAATTACCGAATTGGCCGGCTTTATCCGAAGGATACACGAAGGAAGATTCAATCTGCCTGATTTATATGTATGGCACATATTTCTGAAAGAAAATCAGGCGGCGGGCAAGTGGGAATTTTCCGTTATAGATTTGCACCGAATGACGCATAATGTTACGAATAAGGGCGAGCAGCTCAAAAATCTTGGACGATTACTGCACAGTATGATTGACCGCTATTTTGATGAAGGGCTGAAACGGCTGTTCATCGAATCTTATGCGGCTGATAACTCCGATGGCGGCGTAGTTGCCCTTGCGGCCAAGGTAAAAAAGTACTCGGATAAAATTTCGGCGAGGCGCAAGCCAAAACGATATTAGCTCTTGAAAGGCATCTTATTTTATCAGCTTTATAATCTCATCGAGGTCATTCGGCGCCTCTATGGGTGGATTGCTGAATTTGCCCTGTTTTTGTTTGTGGTAGTTGACCGTGACGTTTGGGTCTTTTAACGGATGGCCGGTCAGTACGCAGGCAACACGCTCGTCGGCGCCGATTACACCCTCGGCGCGAAGATGTATTAGGCCGGCTATTGTAGCTGCCGAGGCCGGCTCGCAGCCTAATCCGTGTTTACCTATAACCGCCTTTGCGTCGAGGATTTCTTCGTCGGTGACGGCGCGGACAACGCCGTTGCATATATCGAGCGCCCGCAGGCATTTCTTCAGATTGACCGGGCGTGAGATTTCTATGGCTGAAGCGCAGGTGTGCGGCGAAAAGTTCCGGGCCGTCAAATCGGCGTAATAGTCATCGATGATTTTCTGGTTGACCCTGCCGTCGTTCCATGTGAGCTTTTTATTGTTGACCAACTCGGTAAGCGTGTCTGCTCCGGTGGCGTTAATAATCGCCATTCGAGGAATATGCTCGATTAAGCCGAGCTGTTTTAACTCATAAAATGCCTTGCCGAAGGCACTGGAATTTCCGAGGTTTCCGCCGGGTACTACAATCCAGTCCGGTACTTCCCAGCCGAGGGCTTCGATAATTCGATACATTATGGTCTTTTGCCCTTCCAGCCGGAAGGGATTCAGCGAATTGAGCAGGTACAGGCCGAGCTTGCTGCAGACGTCCTGAACCTGGCGCATGCAGTCATCGAAATCACCGAGGATTTGAATCGTTTGGGCGCCGTATTCTACTCCCTGGCTGAGCTTGCCGAAAGCGATTCGACCCGAGCCGATAAAGACAGTTGCCTTCAGCCCGCAGCTATGTGCATATAAAGCCACCGATGCGGAAGTATTTCCCGTCGATGCGCAGGCGCTGGCGGTTGCACCGACCATTTTTGCATGGCTAAATGCTGCCGCCATGCCGTTGTCCTTGAATGAGCCGGACGGGTTCAGGCCTTCATATTGCAGATATAAACGCCCCGGCTTCATATCGGCATATTCGGCGACGGCGTTATTTTGCTGCAGGATTGTCTGGCCTTCACCTATGGTAACTTTGAATTTATCATCGCAGAAATTGAGCAGCTCTCGAAATCGCCAAACACCGGAAAAATCCAGCGGATTGTCTCTTTTTGCCCAGCGTTTTGCAAAGTCGCTCAATTTACCGGGGGCCTCAATCTTTTCCCAGTTGTATCGAACATCCAGTAGCTCTGAGCAGGTCGGACACTTAAAAAGCGCCTGGCCACAATCAAACTCAGCCCCGCAATCGGGGTTAATACACTTTTGATAAGCTGCATCAGTTATATTCATATTCAAAATTTCCTGTTTTTCTCGATGTTCTCTGTGTTTGCATATTCGCTAACCTGCATTGATTTTTTCTATAAGGGTGGGCAGCTCGGAAAGATGGTTTATTCTCCAGGCACCTTTTGGAGTTTTTTCACCGTGGTTTGTATAAGCGGTTTTTAGAGCGGCTTTCATTCCGGCCTTCAGGGCGGGCTTAATATCCTTATCGATGCGGTCTCCTACGAACAGTATATTTTCGGACAGCTCGCCGATTCTGTCGGCTGCGATTTTGAAAATCCGATTGTTCGGCTTTCGGAAAGTGAATTCATATGAATAAACTCTAACCGCAAAAAAATCGAGTATGCTCAAATCTTCCAGATGTTTTTCCAAAGAACAGCTGTTTACACAGGTATTGGAGACTATGCCGAGTTTCAGACCCAGTTTTTTAAGGTTATTTAAGGTCTCTTTTATTTTCGGCTCGACCTGTGCAATTTTGCTCAATGGCTCATACCACAGCCACGCCAGGTGCTGCCACTGCTGCTCGTCGAAGTTGAATCCCCTTTTCGTTCCGACCTTTTTTAATAACGCTAACGTATCGAAATCTCTTCCGATTATATTGCATGCCCATCGGCGGATATACAGGCGTATCAGGTTTCGACAGCAGTGATATTTGAAATTGCCGACGGGTTGGCCCAGACTTTTCAGGAAATCGTAAGATGCTCTTGCACCGGCCATAAAAAGCTCGGTTGTTTTGACTTTGCCGAAGTTCAGCAAAGTGTCACCAAGGTCAAATAATACTGCTTTGACCCTTCGACTACGCTCAGGGTCAATGGTGAGCGGTGTCGAAACATTGATTTTTTTGTCCGCCATAAGTAATTGCGCCGATGAATTTGTTTGTAAACCGTATTTATCTGCTTATTTTCTTAAAGGCGGCAAGTCATCGCCGAATGTTTCCCGGACCCACTGGAACATTTCCTCATCCGATATAATCGAAACCCTGTCGGCGGAATACTCGGCATCGATTTTGTCTTTTATTTTGGTTACCCGAGGGTCGTGCTTGGGGATTTCGGTCTTGTATCTGGCTTCTATCCAGTGTTTAACGCCAGCAGCGCCGCTTTTATCAGTAATTGCCACGCCGGAAGGGCGATTCAGCAGCCTTTTTGTATCGAAGCAATTATATATTTCTTCGTCTTTTAACAGGCCGTCGGCATGAATGCCCGCACGTGTGACGTTGAAGTCCCTTCCAACCAGCGGATAGTTGTGCGGAATTTCAAAACCAATCTCCTTTCTTACGTACTCAGCCAATTCGGTTATGGCCTGGTAGTTGACGGCTTTGGTTACTCCTTTTAGTTGTGCGTGTTCGACGACAAGCGCCTCCAATGGAGGATTGCCCGTTCGTTCTCCGCTGCCGAATATAGCAGCGTTGGCGGCGCTGCAGCCATACAGCCAGGCGGTTACGGCATCCACCTGAACTTTATGAAAATCATTATGGCCGTGCCATTCCAGAGATTCTGGTGGAACTCCGATTTGTCGAAGTCCGTGGATGAGTTTCGGTATGCTCCTCGGCAGAGCAATCCCAGACCACGGCAGACCGAATCCAAGTGTGTCACAGAGGCGTATCTTGACGGGTTTATTATATTCTTTGGAGAGCTTCATTAGCTCCGAGGCGAAAGGCAGAACAAAACCTTCATAATCGGCTCGTGTAATGTCCTCGAAATGACAGCGTGGTATAACCCCACTATCCAGGGCAGCTTTTGCGATTTCAAGATATGCACTCATCGCCTGCGCGCGAGTCTTACGCAGCTTCAGGAATATATGATAATCGCTTGCCGAGGTCAAAATGCCGGTTTCATTTAGTCCCATTTGCGAGACGAGCTTAAAATCGGCAGGCACAGCCCTTATCCAGCCGGTTATTTCGGGATACTTGTAGCCTCGCTCTTTACACAGCTCTACCGCTTTTCTATCGCGTTTCGAGTATAAAAAGAACTCGCATTGTCGAATCAGACCGGTGCCGCCGTCTATTTCGTGAAAAAAGTCGAATATTTTCAGGATTTGTTCCGGGGTATATGGAGGTCTGGCCTGCTGGCCGTCACGAAAGGTCGTATCGGTTATCCAGATTTTGTCGGGGATATCATACTCGATTCTTTCATTATCGAATATTATCCTGGGAAATTCGGTGTATGAGAAAATATCACGGTATAGATTGGGTTTATCCACGTCAACGAGCTTAGTATTTTTTTTCGCCATTATTTGTCTCCAATTCAGCTACATCCTGTCTTTTTACCAAGACAAGTACGCTGCTATCGCTTGATTGTTCTCTTAACCATTGTTTATCCTGCAAGCCGCACGAAATGTGCGTGATACAAGCAGTAGCCGAGGTGGGATTCGAACCCACACACCCATAATGGGCAGGGGATTTTAAGTCCCCAGCGTCTGCCATTCCGCCACTCGGCCAACATATCGTACTGCGTATATCGTATTGTGTGATGCTTATCGAGTTGGTTTTTTACTCGATATTCAATACGTACAATGAAATACTAACGAATTTGACAGAATTTTGCAACTTGTTTTCTATAAAGCGTAATAATAAATCATCGGTAAATCCTGAGTTACCAGTGGAAGAAAAACCCGTGAAAAATCGCCCCAAAAACACCAGGATTTGCCCTATTAGAGCATAAACGATAAAAATCATTTTATCAGAAGTTATTAAATAAACATTGACTTTAGTTGCGATGAAGTAGTAAAATCAATTGTCATTAAAACCTATTTTATAGGTTTTTATTAGGGAGAAGAAAAATGAAACAATTCTCAATAGTTCTATTAGTTTTAGTTATTGCTTCGCTTGCTAATGCAGAGCTGATTCTAACGATCAATGGTCTTGATGTGACAGAACCGCAGGTAACAAACGCTCGATATTTTTCGGCTGGAGAATGATAACCGAAAACCGGCCTGGTCTTCCGGATATTTTCACTTTTGTTAATGCCGGACAGAAAATTGTCTGGGAGACGCTGGGAGAGGGCAGGACAATTCAACAAGCTCTTGAGAGGACCGATGTGTCAAATATATATATTAAACAAGCCCTATGGGGAGAGGATATGCAAAGAGATTTTGTTGCTGCTGGTGATGATAATCTCTTTGCTTATGGATTCGGCCTGCTTTGGGATATGAAGTTAAGGGATGTATTAGAATGAAGCATATAAATGTTTTATTGATTGTGATTGTTTGTCTTATTATTTGTCTTTGCTCATGCAAAAAGGAAGAGCCGGAAATTGTACAATGGAAAGGCGGACAGTATTCTATTTGGTATTGGGATGAAGATTTAAGTGTTTCTTATGAACCTGGCGGCGCTATATGGTTCACCCCAACTCCAGCGGCAGAAAATCACTGGTATCCGCTAAAGCGATTTAGTACCAAAGAAGAATTGTGGCTCATTATAGATGCACTCCACGATCCACAGCAAAAGTCCTTAAATCCGGATATTCCAGGCCCAGAAAAACTAGTGATATGGTTATTAGAAAGATATCTGAAAAACCCCAAAACAGTTGTTGTCAACTTCGAACTTGATAATGACGCAAATGAGTTTGTTGGACCAAGAGGAAGAGACAAAAGGCTCTGGAAACTTCTGCATGATAAGGAGCAATGCGAGAATTGGTATGGTGGAGTAATAGATCCAAATATACTTTATTCGGAGGAGTATAAGGCTCATTGGAACAAGGCTCGCTGGGAGGAATATCTAAAAAAAGTTAAAAAGGAAGGAGAGCATCAAAAGACCAAGTAATCTTCAATTCGATTTCTTCAAGCATGGCTACATTGACGGAAGTCTTGACCCGATTTACATTGGCTGGCGCGAAGATACCAAAGCTGGATATCTGAAAGACTATTTCACTCAAGGTGTCAAACTGTTCTGGGAGAGAATTGGCATTGAAGGAACGAATCTTAGGGAAGCTCTTCAATATACCTGCGACCATCCAGTAAGCGAAGAAATGCTAATATCTTTTTGGGGTCTTGACTTCCGGACTAATTTTTTCGATTATAGCGGAGATGATAACCTTTTCGTACAGGGTTATGGGGCTTTTTATTTTAATAGTATCGAATTAGAACCTTAATTGGAGGTGCAAAAAATAAAATTGTTAAGAACATATAAAAAGTGGATATTCGTGGTTATTGGGTTTTTGCTGGCTCTGTTAATCCTGAAAATAGTGTTGTTTTTAACTGCTAAGCCCAAAATTACGGTCGATTACGCGGCTGAATATAACAAAACAACCCGTCCAAAAAATTACGACCCGAATGATAATGCTGCACCATATTATCAAAAGGCTTTTGATGCATTTGTCGATATGCCTGACGAATTGTGGAGTCCATACATAGACTGCTGGCCCACAGATTTTAATGATATTGAGCAGGACCTTCTCGAAGAATGGCTCATTTCAAATACACCGGCCTTTGAATACTTAAGAGAAGCTTTAAGTAAGCCTTACTATTGGGCTTACTTTTGGATGGCAGGAAAGTCTGAAAAAGACAAAACTGTAGATGGTATGATGGTCTTCGATTTTGTTAAACTTTACAAATTAACTAAAGCATTTATCTGGGACGCCAAGCTCAAGGCTACCAAGGGCCAATTTCAGTCAGCATTCGAAAATATCATTGGTTGCTATAAAGCTGGCAAACATAAATGTCGTCCAAATCTGCTTTTGACGGAACAACATATCGGATTTAGTATTAAGCGGGAGGACGTTGATGGTGCTATGGTTATTCTTGATAGGTCAAAGGTCGAAAGCGAAGATTTGAAATTCCTTCAGGATAACTTAAAACAGGAGCTTGATAGGGATACTTATATTCCAGGTTCCCAGGCTGAAAAACTTTATCAATATGATAAATTACAGCGGGCTTTTATAGATAACGGCAAGGGCACAGGGCGATTATGGTGGAGAGTAGCTTACGACTTGGTAATACCTATTGCTGGCGAAAGCGAAATTTATGAACATAAAGTTATGCTGAGCTGTTTCACTGGCCCGACCAGAAACCGGTTAGCTGAGCAAATTGAACAGACATCTGCTCTTTTCAACCAGGTGATGACAAAAACACCGTGGCAGATTAAAAATGAAGGTCGCGATTACTTTGGGGAGATAGAAAGCATCAATAACTGCTATTTCTCTTTGAAAATCTTAGGCATAGGTATCATAGACCCTAAAAGCACTTTTCATACGTATCACAAGACAAGAGCACAGGCAGAAGCATTAATTGCCATTCTCGCAATTTTGCGCTATAAAGCTGACACCGGCCAATTACCGGAATCGCTTGATAAGCTTGTCGCCATTGGTTATCTGCAGCGTCTTCCCAATGACCCTTATAATGATGGGCCGTTAGTCTATAAATTTGCCGAAGATAACTTCAAGCTTTACAGTGTTGGAAAAGATTTTTCCGATGATGGCGGGGCAGTCAAGTTAGATTTAGATGATGTTTACTGGCCTTTTGAAGATCTAATGAAGCTGCGTTACGGGTACGCTTATGAGCAAGCAAAAAGGCTTAGGGGAGAAAAGGAAGCAGGAACTCAAAGGAGATAGCGAAGGAACAAGTGAGGCTGGATAGGGGATTAAAAAAGTCGGCTATTATCACTATTTTATTTTTATTGTTTTCTGGGCCGTAGGCGTGAAAGAGAATCCCTTAATCGCTGAATAATAAGTGCCAGAAGGATTTTGCGGTTAAGGGCTTTTAATTGCGGGTCATCGGCCTGCATCGGCGCATCGCGACGAGCTAAATCCAGGGCATCTTCGACCCTCTTTTTGGCGTCGGAGAGTTTTCCCATTGCCAGATAAACAGAAGCAGAATCTCTCAAGGCCGGGATGTGCTCGCTGTTGATATCAAGTGCGTGGGCGAAGAACTCGGCAGAATCTTCGAATGCGCCCTTTGCGGCCCTGACAAGACCGAGATAGTAGTAGGCATCGGCATTGGCACAATCGATATCAATTGCTCTGAGCAGGCAGTGTGATGCATAATCGAGCTCGCCGATTGTTAAAAACATCGAGCTCATAGAAACAAGCGTATCAGCATCTTCGGGGCAGGTTTGCAGCTCTGCAATCAAATATGCTCTTGTCTGTTGTGTTTTACCTCTGGATAAGGCGTATTGAGCAAATCTGTAGTTCGGCCCTGTGAGCGAGTTATCTATTTGTAATGCCTGATTGAACAGCTCCAACGCCTGCTGGAAATCCGCATTGTTAAAGGCAATCTCTCCCAGATGAAATAATGCCGGTGCAAAGTCACTTTTTAATTCGAGGAGCCTGTTGAATTTTTCCTTTGCTGATTCAATATCGCCTGCTTCGAGTAAAAACAAACCAAAATCGAGGATAACATCGATGTCACCGGGGTTGACACGAAGCTCGGCGAGAAAATGCTCACGCGTTTGCTCGCTGTCGCCTTCGGACCAGTAGGCCTGAGCGATTCGATAGTAAATCTGTGGGTGACTCGGCTCAAGCTCGGCAGTTTTTAACCAGCAGTGAACGGCTTTTTTGTACTGGCCACGGGCAAAGAGACTATTGCCGATATTGTAATAGCACAGAGGGCAATCAGGATTTATCTGCTGGGCAAGATAAAACATCTGCTCAGCCAAATCGTGCTGGCCCATCTCCGTATAAGTAATAATCCGGTTGCAGTAGCACGGCTCAAAATCCGAATTTAATTCCTGGATGCGCTCGAAAGTATCGATAGCCAGGTCATATTGACCGGTCCGGGTATAGTCGACGGCCAGTGAATTTAATATCTCTAAATCTTCGGGATTCAGCTGAAGGGCAGTTTCATATTCATTTATTGCGTCATCAAATTGATTGACGGCGTCCAGGGTCAGGGCCTTGTTGAAATGCAGCGAGCTGTTCGAAGGATTTATCTCGAGGGCCACCTCCAGCTCATCAAGGGCTTGTGACATTTTACCGTCTTCGTAGAGCTCAAAGGCCTTATGTGCCTTTCGCTCAGCTTTATCATAAGAGCCAAATGTCATATCTTCCAAGGCCATAAAGAACAACCTTCGTTTTTAAAAAGTAGTCCCTTCCAAACGACTTTATCGCCCATAAAATAGGCCTAAGTTAGAGGTTTTTGGTTGCTTCGGCCCTTTTTATCTGGAGTAAAATTTTGCTGGAAATACGGGTTATAAGCTCTTACAATTGAAGAAGTTAGCTTAATAAGGGTAAGCAACACGATAGAAGAATCGAGCCGAGGCAGCTGTTTTTCTGGAAAACTGCTGCCAATAGTCTTATAATGTGCAGTTACCAGAGGACTTTTGAACTAACCTGATTTCGTTCGTACTGCCTCGGTACGGAACGTTGCTTCGTCCTTCGCAGCAGCTCTGCTACGGAGAATGGATTGGAGAAGTGAAACTATGAGTAAAGAAATAAAAGGCCAGGTCACAGCGGGCAAAGGCAATTACGCTATAGTAGTCAGCAGGTTTAACGAATTTATAACCTCGAAACTGCTTGGCGGTGCTGTTGATTGTCTTGAGCGTCATGGAGCTTCCGACGAGCAGATAACCGTAGTTTGGGTGCCGGGTGCCTGTGAGATTACACAAGCGGCTAAAAAGCTCGCGTTAAGCGGCAGATACGTAGCGGTGCTTTGCCTCGGTGCGGTCATACGTGGTCAAACTTCCCATTACGATTATATCTGTCAGCAGGTGTCACGTGGTATCGGTCAAATCAATTACGACTCAACCACACCGGCTGTATTCGGTGTTCTGACGTGTGATACATTCGAACAGGCGGCTGAAAGAGCCGGCACGAAAATGGGTAATGCCGGTGCCGACGCTGCAAGAACTGCTATGGAAATGGCTAATGTAATCGAACAGATTTAAGTGGTTCGTTGATTATGAACTGCGACCTATGAACTTTGACAAGAGAACAAAGGCCAGAGAGTTGTCGATGCAGGCTTTGTATCAGCTCGATGTGCAGGGGGAGGGCTTGTTTTTGGATGAGTTCTTCGTAGAGACTGAAACCGATGAATCCACCCGCAAACTTGCATCGGATTGGACAAGGCAAACGTGGGAAAACAAGGCGCAATGCGATGAACTGATAACTACTTCGACAATAAAATGGCAGTTTGCCAGGTTATCACCTGTTGACAAGAGCATTTTAAGATTGGCGGTTTTTCAGTTGAAATTCTGTCAGGATATTCCGCCTAAAGTCGTGATAAATGAGGCAATTGAGCTTGCAAAAAAGTTCAGTACGGACAAGTCGCCCGCCTTTGTTAATGGAGTGCTTGATGCTGTCTTCAAAAAAATAAGTGCAGAGGAGAAAAAGCCTGAAGTAAATTAAAGAGCCATGTATCCGGTGAACGAAAATCAAAGATGAAAATAATCGCCGTATTAAACCAAAAAGGTGGCGTGGGAAAAACCACAACAGTGGTCAATACCGCAGCAGCCCTTGCTACTATGGGCCTTCGAGTTGTTGTTATTGACCTTGACCCACAGGCGCATCTGACCATACATCTTGGTCTGGAGCCTCAATCCGTCAAGTCCGGCTCCTATGAAGTGCTGGTCAAGGAAGCTCGCTTTGAAAAAGAGATTTTATTAATGCGGCCAAATCTCTGGCTTCTGCCTGCTAATATCCACTTAGTTGGCGCTGAGACAGAGCTTGTAAGTGTAGTCGGCAGGGAAACCATTTTGCGAGAGGCCATTTGTAAGGTTGAAAACGAATTCGATTATTGTTTGATTGATTGTCCTCCTTCGTTAGGATTGCTGACCCTAAATGCCCTTGCAGCCGCCGAGGAGGTCTTGATACCGCTTCAACCGCATTTTTTGGCTCTGCAGGGATTTGGAAAGCTGCTGCAAACGGTTGAGCTTGTCAACAAAAGGATTAATCCGGACCTGAAAGTCAAAGGAATTTTGCTGTGTATATTCGACAGCAGGGCATCACTTCCAAAAGAAGTCAAGTCCGATATCGAGCAATTTCTTGAAAATGCCCGCGAGACCAACTGCGCCTGGTCACAGGCCACGATTTTGCCTGTTTATATCCGGAGAAATATCAAACTTGCTGAAGCGCCCAGCTATGGTAAAACAATCTTTGAATACGAACAGAATTGTCACGGTGCCGAAGATTATAAAGAAGTAGCCGAATTTATACATTCTCAATTCCAGGCACAGGCGGAGCCGGATAGGCAGCTTGCTGACACAGCCCAAAATCATGAACAGCCCCCTATTGAAATTAAATCAGTATCACAACCAGCTTCTGAAGTATCGGCATCAGAGTTTATACAAACAACGGTTCAAAAAAATCAGCCTGAACCCCCGGAGCCGGCGTAAAAAGCCACTTCTCGCAGAGAATACCGGGAATATTTTATCAAACGATTACTTAATAAAACTAAAAAAGCAGTAATTTTATTTCTGCTTGTCTTTATCGTTCTTGTTGTTAAGTAATCCAAGTCCTTGCATCCAATCAGCACATCGGACCGGCCAGCTTGATACGGCACAGTGTTTCCTGCCAAGACCAAATCCATGACCACCCTTTTGATAGATATGCATCTCAGTAGTCACTTTTGCTTTTCGTAATGCAAGATAAAAATAGATGCTGTTTTCAGACGGCACACTTTTGTCGTCATTAGCGTGGACCAGAAAAGCAGGAGGTGTTTCAGGGGAGACTTGTTTTTCATTGGATAAATTAACGAGGAGATTTTTGTCGGGATTTTCACCAAGCAGATTGTCTCGTGAGCCACGATGAACATACCATTCAGTAAGGGAAATGACAGGATAAAGGAGTATCATGAAATCAGGACGGCAACTAAATCGGTCAATTGGGTCTTTTGCGTTCTTTTGCCCTTTATCAAAATGTGTGCCAACTGTGGAAGCCAAATGGCCACCAGCAGAAAAGCCGATGATACCAATCCGGGAGGGATTAACATTCCACTTTTGAGCGTGGCAGCGTACCATCCTGACAGCCCGTTGAGCATCCTGCAATGGTACCGGATGACTGTAGCCGGAACTACTGTGGCGATGGCGATACTTGAGAATAAAACCGGCAACACCGAGGGAGTTAAGCCACTTTGCTATTTGGTGCCCTTCATGGTCCATAGCCAGATGCTCGTATCCACCACTGGGGCATATTACTACGGCTGTGCCTGTGTTTTTTTCTTTCGTAGGCAGGTAAATCGTTATTGTTGGTTGGTCTGCTTCTGTGTTGCCTTTCGCCGCTGGTGCGCCATCGGGCCAGAGAAGTTCGACTTCCGGCGAAGACGCCGGCTTTTCTGCGGCTGCTATCGCAGGTAAAATCACAACAGTTATCACGCAGGAAAAAACAGTACGAAAAAACCGATTCATTTTTAACTCCTTATGTCAGGATTTACTTTCTGTGGAATATTAGAGCCACATGCGTTAAGTGAGCAGATAAAATACTGGGCGATACAGGATTCGAACCTGTGACCTCACGGGTGTGATCCGTGCGCTCTAGCCAGCTGAGCTAATCGCCCTGACAATTTCGAGATTATATTTACAATTGGAATTATAACTTAAAAGTTGCAGATTTTCAATTAGAAATCCAGCCTGTCGTCAGACAAGTTAAATTGGGACAAGGTTAACGCGTCCGAGTTTAACGCCCTTTAGACTCAGGATATTTTCTGCCATTTTGTTGATTTCGTCCACGCATCCTCGAAGTACAATAATCTCCATGCAGTTGTGCTCGTCCAGGTGGATATGCATTGAAGAAATCGTCTGCAGAAGGTGCGAATGCTGCAAATCAGTAAGTTTTTGCATCAGCTTTGTTAGATGATGATCGTAAAGCAGAAATACGGCAGCGACCGCCTTTGTCTTCGGATGGCTTAAACGCTCTGTGCTTAGCTGCCGGCGGATTAAATCGCGTATGGCTTCGGAGCGGTTCTGATAGCCCTGTTTGGCAATAAGCTTATCGAACATAGAAAGCAGCTTTTTATCAAGTGATATTCCTATGCGTTCGACTTGTTTCATTTCTGTACTCCTGATAACAGTGAGACCGAAAACAGCTTTTTTTGCCACTAAGGCACAAAGGCACTAAATTTTTTTAACCATTATTTTCTTTGTGTCTTCGTGACTTTGTGGCTAATCTTCTAATATTATTTGCTCGTTACGTAAATTGCCTGCTCGGCAAAAAGATTTGGTGCAAATCGTACCGGGCTAAGCCGAGTTTTAGCCAGCGGAATCTTTTTTTCTACTTTAACACCAAGCTTTTTGCAAAACCTGTCGAAATCCTTCAGCGACAGAAAATGTATGTTCGGCGAGTCGTGCCAGCTAAAAGGCAATTGCCTGGTTACCGGAGCTTTACCGAGCAGTGATAGATGTACTCTGCAACGCCAGTGAGCAAAGTTAGGAAAGCTCACAATCACTTTCCTGCCTACTCGCAGCAACTCTTTCAGCACTTTTTCAGGATTTTTTAGTGTCTGCATTGTTTGTGAAAGAATCACGTAATCGAAGCTCTTGTCTGCGTAATAGCCGAGTCCATCCTCAATATCCTGCTGGATAACCGGCAAACCCCGGCAGATGCAATCCAGCACGAGCTCCTGGTTAAGCTCGATGCCTTCGCCTTTTATGTTCTTGTCGCTCATCAGATTAGCCAAAAGTTGGCCGTCTCCGCAGCCGACATCGAGCACCGTGCCGTTCGGCTCAATGAGAGCTTCTATCAGTTGGTAATCCACGCGTGCCCTGTGTGCCTGCTCATACCTGCTAAGCTCCCGAATACTCCTTGCATAACACGAGCACGGCTGCTGGTTGGCTTGCGGGCTGTAAGTTGCCTGCAAAAAGCAGCAAATGAACCTTCCCAGAACTTCCGGCTCCAGTAAAAACGCGTCGTGGCCGTATGGAGAGGCAATGTTACAAAAGCTGACATCTTTATCCACCGCGGCAAGTGCTTCAACTATCGCCCTGGATTGAGCCGGCGTGAAAAGCCAATCACTGGCGAAACTGACTACGAGAAATCTTGATTTGACATTTGCAAAGGCTTTGATTAGTGAGCCGTAATCTTTCTGCAGGTCGAAATAGTCTGCCGCCTTGGTTATATACAGATAACTGTTTGCGTCAAATCTCTCGACGAAGGTTTGTCCCTGGTAGTCTAAATACGTCTCAACGGCGAATTCAGAATTGAAATCGTAACTATAGTCCCTGGCCTTTCGTAGCTGCCGGCCGAACTTCTCTCGCATACCCTGTTCGGACAGATACGTTATGTGGCCTATCATTCGTGCTATTGCCAGTCCCCTGTCCGGGCCTTTCCTGCCGTGGTATTGACCATCGGTGAAATTTGCGTCTGCCAGGATAGCGTTTCTGCCTACTGCATCAAATGCAATTGGCTGTGCTCCGAGATGGGTGGTTGTTGCAATTGGTATCGCAGCTCTGATAAAATCAGGATACTGAATCGCCCACAGCAGAACCTGCATCCCACCGATTGAGCCTCCAATTACTGCCAAAAGCTCTTTTATCCCGAGCTTATCAAGTAGCAGTTTTTGGACCTTAACCATATCGCTAACGGTTATAATCGGAAAGTCAAGACCGTATGGCTTGCCTGTCTGAGGATTAATCGAGGATGGGCCTGTGGTCCCGCTGCAGCCGCCTAAAAAGTTTGAGCAGATAACAAAATATTTATTAGTTTCGATTCCTTTACCGGGCCCGACCATAACATCCCACCAGCCGGGTTTTTTGTCATCGGGGCTGTTGTAGCCGGCAACATGGGCATTGCCGCTCAGAGCGTGGCAAATCAAAATGACATTATCCTTACGCTCGTTAAGCTCTCCATAAGTCTCGTAGGCCACATCAATCGGTGCCAACTTCTTGCCGCACTGAAGCTCCAACGACTCATCCGGCCCCACGACCCGTATCGTTTGTGTTTGTACGGTACCGACTGAACTTTTGTCTATCTCTGCCATAACTTTAATTAAGTATATCCAAAAACTTTATAAAGTAAAGTCTGACAATAAGTTTGGGTGGGTATTGCCCTATAGTTTACAGGAGAATAAATTATGGTATTTTCAAACTTTTATGTTCTTGAACTAACTCTTGACGTTGTGATGGTTGGTGCTTAAATTGAGAAAAATCGTTTTTCAATTTAGCTTGATTATCAAATGATGACCGCCGAGCAGATAATTGACTTTTTCGGAATGAGGCGTTTGCCAAAAGAAGGCGGCTACTACGTTGAGACTTATCGGTGCCGTGAGAAAATTGCAAAGGCGGGACTTCATGCAAGATATTCCAGCGACAGAAGTTTCGGCACCGCTATTTTATATTTACTTACGCCGGACACATTTTCAGCTTTGCACAGGGTAAGCAGTGATGAGATATTTCATTTTTACCTGGGCGACCCGGTGAAAATGCTCCAGCTACATCCAGACGGGGCCGGCGAAGTTATCACTTTAGGGCAGGATATTTTTAGGGGTCAGCGCGTGCAGGTTATCGTACCGCGGGATAGCTGGCAGGGCTGTTTCTTAAAAGAGGGTGGCAAGTTCGCTTTGATGGGAACAACTGTTGCGCCGGGCTTCGAAGCCGACGATTTCGAGCCGGCACCAAGACAAGATTTATTACAGAGATACCCCAGCCAGCGCGATTTAATTATTCAGCTGACGCCGCAGCAATAACGAAATAAGTAAAAAGCAGCCCTTATATCACCTCGAGTCGTCGCAGTGTGGCCCTTGTCCATTTGGAACTACGGAGATGTGAGAGGATAAGTAATAACATTACTAACAGCCAGTAGCCGGTAAACCTTAAATAATAAATAGCATTAGCAAATATGCCGCTTGTTTCGGCAGAGCACTTTCTTACGAGCTCGCAAGGAGTAAATATCATTCCTGCAATGATACCATCAAATACAATTTGCCAGGGCAGCAGCAAAATGACCAAAATCAGCGAGAGGAAAAAAGCTCTGCTGATATGGTTTATGCCGCCGAGTCTGCCTATGAGCGAAATTTTCAGACTAAACAGTATACTCAGGCAATAAAGTACAGCTGCCAGTATAAGTAAACCATTAACAAAACGAATAGTCCAGCATAAATGGATGATGGTTATACCGAGCGGCAAACCGGCTTGTTTCTGGGCCTGTGTGGCCGGCTTGTTTGGCTCAGCAGCCACTTTTTCTGCGGCTTCCTTAATCTCCTCTGCCTGGGCGGGTAGTGGCGGCTCTTTAGTTTCTTCTGCTTTTTCGTTTGCAGTAACAAGTGAATCGCATTCGACCTTATCGCAGGGTCCAATTAAACCACGGTCAACAAGCCAGAAAGATATCTGAAGCAGAAGCAGGCAGAGTATTAAAACTACGAACAAAACATTCTTCCATCCCCTGAAAACTCCCACAGCCTCAAGGCAGTCGGTTGTGTCGAGCAAATTTTTTTGACCGGCTTGATTTTCGTTCATTTTTAAATCTCCCTTTCAATTTGGTTAATTACTACTCACAATTTCTACAAGTATCGCCCAAATCTTGTCTGCGCAGGCAGACGTGAGGATGAATTATTATGTTTTACTTATATTATAAGTGCAAGAAATTTATTTATGTTCAAAAGCATGCTCACGAAGCACAGCTATTTCCCCGGGTAAGCTTATTTGTGCAAATTGTAAATCCTGGTTTTATATAAATGCCTATTTTTCTTGCAATTTTCTGGTTTTTGCTATACTTTGTCGTATTATTGCTCTTTTTAACGGGCATGAGTCGGCCTTTTAGCCGTTTATTTCAAGGCAGGCCTGGCAAAATCGTCCTTCGCAGCATTTCTGCTGCGGAGAATGGATTGGAGTAAAGCTATGAATTTGATGAGATGGTTTCGTAAAAATAATAAGAAAGTAATGGCTATTGTTGTTGTCGTTATAATGTTCGGCTTTATAGCCGGGCCGACTCTGCGTTATTTTGCCCGGATAAGGATGGGATGGCGCGACGCAGTGGCCTACATCGCCGATAACAAGAAGATAACAAGAAGTGACCTAATGTCAGCTCACCAGGAGCTGGAGATTCTGAAACTTCTCAGGGCAGATGCTCTATTAAGGTCCCAGGATATACGAGGGATTCTGTTGGCCGAGCTGCTGTTTACAGAGCAAAAAGCTTCACCGTTATTAATCAATCATATAAAAAGATTGATAAGAACAAATAGATACAGAATCAGCGATAAACAAATCAGCGATATTTACAGGCGTTCATTGCCTGCTGATTATTATTGGTATTGTTTGAAAACTGAGGCGGAGCTTTCGGGAATCAGGGTTGCCAACGAGGATATGGGCAGGCTGCTCGGGCGAATAATGCCACGAGCATTTCAGGGCTTAACATATTCTCAAGTAATCCGGTCTATAATAAATAACCAGCAAATTCCGGAAGAACAGATACTAACAACATTCGGAAAGCTGATGGCAGTATTGCAGTATTCTCATATGGTTTGCTCGAACGAGAATGTGACAAACTCGCAGATGTTGAACATAGCCAGCCTGGAGGGCGAAACCATCAACGTTGAGCTTGTAGAATTTGATTCATCTGTATTTACCGACAGAGTCAAGTCCGAACCAGATGAAGCCGCCTTAGTCGGACATTTTGACAAATACAAGAATTTCTTCGTCGGAACTATAACCGAGGAAAATCCTTATGGCTTCGGATACAAATTGCCTGATAGAGCTCAGCTTGAATATATCGTATGCCGGCTTGATGATGTTTCGCAGGTGGTAACACCGCCTGCACCACAAGAGAAAGAAGAATATTACCGAAGAAATATAGAGCAATTTAAGGTATCGGTTCCGTCGGACCCCAATGACCCAAATTCGCTGCAAATCGAACGAACCCAAAGCTATGCCGAGGTGGCAGGCTTCATTTCAGATAAGCTTCTGCAGGACAAAATAAATTCCAAAGCGGAGAAGATACTTCAGGAAGCAAAGACGCTCACCGAGGCGGGCCTGGAAGATACGGATATAGGTGCTGAAAAGCTGACTTTTGAACAGTTTCGGCAATTGGCCGGCGATTATACGGCTGCCGCCGAGCAATTGAGTGAAAAGTATAAAGTCAAGATATATACGGGTCAAACAGGCCTGCTTAGCTCAATGGATATTCAGAACAACAGGAATCTTGGTGCGTTGTACACGATAAGTTACGGAAAAAATCCGGTAAGCTTAATCCAGATTGTGTTTGCTATCGATGAGCTGAAAGCCAGTGAGCTTGGCCCATTTGATATGGCAAAACCCAGAATGTACGAGAATATCGGGCCGCTGAGGGATTTATTTGGGCAAATGATGGCACTTGTACGCATAGTTAAAGCCGAGCCGGCTTCTGGGCCGCAAAGTATCGATGAAACATTCAGTGTACGTACGCTTATATTAGACCCGAATCAGAAGCCAAATAGCGAAGATATATATTCAGTAAGAGAGAATGTGGTCGAAGATTTACAAAAACTTGCAGCGATGGATATCACCAGAAGCAAAGCCGAAGAATTTATTGAATTGACTGCAGAGAATGGCTGGGACAGCGCGATTAATAAATTTAATGACCTTTATGGGAAGCAGGCCAAGAAGGAACCAAATGACCCTGATGTATTCCAGGAGCAAAGTTTTACGGACCTGCAAAGGTTTTCAAATGCGATGTTGGGCACATTGGCTGTGCAAAATATAAGCAATCCGGCAGTGCAGTTCGTAATAAATGAGAGTGCAAAGCAGGCCCAGTTCATAGATAAGCTTTATTCGCTGGTGCCGCAGGATAGTAATACAGTTGATAGTGTCCCCTTAATTATGGAGTTTAAGCCGGATTTGGGCTTTTATGTTATTAAGAATATTTCGGTTAAGCGTCTTACTCAGCCGGAATATGAAAGAGTCAGGGCGCAGCGGTTATATATAGAGGATAATGTTCAAACCCAGAGCCTGTCGGCAATTTACTTAAACCCCGAAAACATATTGAAGCGCGTGGACTTTAGATTTGCCAAAAAGCGTGAGGAAACAACAGATGCCAATACACCGGCTGAATCGGAGGAAGCAATGTGATGCCGCGGTATTCGAAAGAAACCAACATACTGTTTTTATTGATTGTAGGATTTCTTGCCTGGCTCATTCCGGGTGCGGGGCATTTTGTGCTCAAAGAAAAAAAACGGGCCATAATTATATTCGTAACTATTGCCCTGACTTTCTGTATGGGGCTGTATATCGGCTCGATAGGTGTAATTGACTTGTTTGGAACAGCGGCAATCTATGTGAAGATGGCACAAGCTATGAATCCGCCTATAGCAGTAATTCTTGGCTATCAAACCGCTGGGGGGGCTTATCCCGTTTATGGCTGGCCAGGTGAAATAGGACAGGTGTATACGATGACGTCCGGTTTGCTCAACCTTTTGTGCATTGTCAACGCTGTTTACCTGGCTTATTTGCGAAGAATGAGAATGGCCGGAGGATAAAATGTCGATAATTTCTGTTTTTATAATGGCGAGCTTTGCCTTACCGGAAAGGATAGGTACGGAGCCGAAATCTTTGCTGTGGCTGCTGCCATTAGCAGCTGCGATAACCGTTGTCTATAAAGCAACAAAGCTTCCAGAGATTACACTTGGCAATTTTATTAAAGAGACCATAGTTTTATTCGGCTCAATGGTCGTTTTCGTAATTGCAATTGCTTTGGGCTTATATGTTTTTGCCTGGCTAATCACAGAGTAATTACCAGATTGTTTCATTCGACTATGGGAACACTGCTGTTTTACTCGTCGTTCTTCTGTGAGTTGTCCTCGAACATACCTAATTCAACGAGTGCATTGAAGGCGGCTTTTTGCTCCGCCTCTTTCTTATTTGTCCCCCAGGCACTTGGAAAATGACGTCCTGCAATAATCGCTTCCAGTTCGAAACATTTGTCATGGTCAGGTCCTTTTTCGTCAAGCAGTGCATAGACGGGCGTAGTGTTATACTGCTCCTGGGCATATTGCTGCAATAAGGATTTAAAGTTACCCTGAGCCTGTTCTACGCTGGCTCGCTCAATTAAAGGACCGAATGTCTTTAGAATAAAATCGTGGGCAGCAACAAGGCCGCCATCAATATAAATCGCAGCTATAACGGCCTCCAGTAAACCGGCAGCAAGAGAACCTGATAAAGCCCGGTTGGAAACCATACCTTTGCCAACCGTTAGAAATTTATGCAATCCAAGATGCCTGGCGACCTTGGCACATGTGCCCCGGGAAACAAGCACGCTCTTTATTTTTGTCAAATCTCCTTCAAGACAATTGCTGAACCGTTCGAAGATGGTTTGACAAATCACCACAGATAAAATAGCGTCACCGAAAAACTCCAGCCGTTCATTGCTTGACAGGCGATTATCAACTGCGGAGGAGTGGGTGAGTGACTGGGACAATAAATCGCTGTTTGAAAATTTATAACCTATTATCTGCTCGATTTCATGTAAAACTTCTTCATTCATTTGATTTTGTCCTGATTTCACAAGGACCTTGCGAGCAGATTACGAATACCGCTGTTTTTACAATGGTCTTCGTAGCCGGCTCAACAAAGATATTATATTATAAACAAATCCGGTTGTCAACTCCTTTTGTGAAGTGGCCACATTTTGCAACAAGCTGCAAAGTGCAGGCCCTATTTACTTGCTAACTAACCATTTGCAAGCTTGCTAACGCGACAAATTTGTCGTCAGCCATTTCAAAAATTCCATCGAGACCGGTTACTGTGAAGATACCGCGTGTTGCAGCTGCAACACTGCAAAAAACGAGCCGATGTCCGCAATCAGCCAACAACTTGCGCAACTTCAGGAACTTTGAGAGACTTGAAGAGGTTACAATGTCAACGCGGGAAAAATCGATGACCACATCGCAGTCACCTCTGTCGCGCGCGATTTCAGTAATGGTTTTGAGCTCGTCTCCTATCTCCGGTTCCTGTGGCAAATCAACAAGGATAATATCTTCAGACCAATTTTGAATTCCCATTGCAATTTCTCCTTTTTTAACTCAAAACAGCTTTTGTAAACTCTAAATACTGTATCGGCACAAGCTTTGACAGGGTTGATTGAGGAAATTACGCTTTTTAAGATTTTTCTTATTATTTTTATTTAACAGAAATCTCTGCGGATAACAGGAAGTTTTTTGATAATTTTGGCTGTCATACTAAAAAATCAAATGATTCCCGGACCCAAATGAAGATTAAAAACAAAAAATTAACCACTAATTCCTGCCAAGAGCCGGATTCCCTGTTTTAAGTTACAGTTTTCTGTCTAATTTTCTGTAACTAATAGCTTCTGCAATGTGTTCGGGGGCAATATTTTCAGCTCCGGCTAAATCAGCTATGGTTCGGGCAACTTTGCATATTTTATCATGGGCCCTTGCGCTTAGGCCAAATTCCGTCATTGCCTGTTTGAGCAGCATTTCAGAAGCTGAATCGAACTCGCAAAACTTGCGGACCTGTTTGTGGGTCATCATTGCATTTGTCATTGGCTTGTTATCGCTGAATCTTTTGGCCTGGATGTTTCTGGCGCCAGCAGCATATTGTCTCATTGTAGATGAATCGAGCTGGCCGGATTTGCTGCGCAACTTACTAAAGGTTATCGCCGGTACATCGATATGAATATCAATTCTGTCAACCAGCGGCCCGGATATTTTTGAGAGATACCGCTCGATTTGACCCGGCGTGCATTTGCATCTTCTTGCATCCGTGCCGAAATAACCACATGGGCACGGATTCATTGCTGCAACTAACATAAATTGAGCGGGAAATCTAATAGTTCTTTTGGCCCTTGAGACGGTAACAAAACCATCTTCCAACGGCTGGCGAATCATCTCTAAGATATGCCTGGGAAATTCGGCAAATTCGTCAAGAAACAAAATTCCGAAATGTGATAGTGACAATTCGCCCGGCCGGGGATTCGTACCGCCACCTACTAAAGCCGGTCCGCTCGCTGTGTGGTGCGGCATTCGTATAGGCCGGGTTGCCAATAGTGCTTTGTTCTTGTCCAAAAGGCCGACCGACGAATACACACGAGTAGTCTGGAGAGATTCTTCCAGGCTCAAAGGCGGCAGAATGGTCGCCAGTCTCTGTGCCAGCATCGTCTTGCCTGCCCCCGGCGGACCTATCATCATAATATTATGTCCGCCTGCAGCAGCTATGGTCATCGCCCGTTTGACACTTTCCTGGCCCTTAACATCTGCAAAATCAACTTCATAATTTGACGCAACGTTGAAAAGCTCATCGATATCAACAGCAGTAGTCTCAAGCGGCAACTGGCCGGAAAGAAAACCAACTGCTTGGGTAATGGAGCCAATCCCGAAAGCTTCTATGTTCTTTACGACCGCTGCCTCTTTGGCATTTTCCAGGGGTACGAGTATTCGCTTAAAACCATTGGCGGCGGCAGTCATCGCCATACTTAATACGCCGTTGACCGGTCTTACTCTGCCGTCAAGGGCCAGCTCGCCAACGATAATAAGGTCATTGATGTCCGAGCCGACCAAAGTGCCCTGCCCGATGAGTATGCCCAGAGCAATAGGTAAATCGAAGGCGGGCCCTGCTTTTTTCACATCAGCTGGGGCAAGATTTATTATTGATTGGGTCTTGGGATACTTGTAACCGCAGTTGATAATTGCGCTTTTGACTCTCTCGATACTTTCTTTTACAGCCGCATCGGGAAGACCTACGATTAAAGACTTTTCGAATCCACGCCGTGCAACATCAACTTCGACCTCGCAGATTATCCCCTCAATCCCTTCGAGAGTAACACTGTGCAGTCTGGCTAACATATTTTTGCTTTCCCAGGTTCTCAGATTTGGAAAGTGTCGTTTAATTAATTGCGGGGTCTCTGCTGCCACTTTCTAAATTTATAAAATAGCTAATATATTCCCGCTGCAAAAGCCTTAAGGAAATCATCTTTTGCAAAAGAATATCAGATAGGGGGAATTAAGTCAAATAAGAATAGGAGCTTACAGTAAGCAAAAAAAATCAAAAAATCTGCTTTTCTCATCATATTCTCATTTTTGGTTCGGTATTATTGTCTTTAATAGTATTTACGTAGG
>CAYWUO010000007.1:9194-23652 GCA_964461285.1 uncultured Pirellulales bacterium | reverse complement strand
AGTTGAGCTTGATAATATTGTCGATAAAAGTCTGTTGCTCGCGCTTTTAGTCCTGCCAGAGTCCGAGAGGCACTTTTTTGTCTTCCTCAGGGTCGTTTGAATCTTGCGCAAGCGATTCCGGCTCAGCCACTTTGCGATAGCCCAGGGCCTTTACCACCTCAAGGACTTCGGTCCAGGTTGGAAAAGGTCTTTGATTTTTCTTTTTGTACTCGTCAACGGCCATAAGAAACTCGAATTGCTCATCGGACATTCGTCCTTCTTCGGCGGCTTTTCGCTCATCGGTTAGTCTTATGCCCGGGCCTCGCCGGCGGTCCAGCCCCAAACGCCTGTCAACGACACTTTGCCTGCGGTCTTCACCACTGCGTTTTTCTATGGGAATGTCTTTATCCATTTTTATTATACCTGCATATTTAGTTTATCGGCTTTTGAGTATTAAAGAGGTTCGGATTTTGCGATATCACAAAATCCGAACCGATATTAAGTTATCAGCCCGGCGGAACTCGTCCGGGTTGGTTGCCTTCAGATGAGCCCCGGTGCTTTCCTGCCTGCACAGGCAGAGAGCGGGAAAAGGGGGTCAAAACTCATCCTCGAAAAGCTGGCCGTCGAAATCACCTTCTTCCTGATCTTCTAATGCAAAATCATAGAAATCATCATACGCATCCTGCGACTCGATTACGATGTGTGCTTCATCGAGGTAATCTTCAGGAACCATGATAGTTATGTCTTTGGTACCTATGGCATTTTCATCCGGCTCATTAACGACAACAGGAATATCATTGACTTTTAGGAGGGTTTCATACTCTTTGGCCTGCTCCAAATCCTTTGTAAGAGCAACAACAACAAGCCCTTGCGTATTGGCCTGAGCTTTTTGGTTTTTTTTGGAACGTTTTGCCATTTTATTTCTCCGCAACAAACCTACTTCGGATATAATCAATCATTCCTGGCCAACAAGGGTCGGTTCTGGACCTCGTCTTCGTATCTTTTATCAAAAAGAACCGACTCAAGCTCATAAAAAAGCATAATTTATCGGTTTTTTAATAACCGCTTTTTTGCCTATCGGCTCTCTGAGAGCAGAAATTTAACGTTTCAGTATATTTTTTTGTTGCAAAATATTTTACTTATATGTAATAACGGTTTTTAACAATGTTCCGGACTCAAGGATTTTGTGACGGACTACTAAAATTTTAACTTTTTAACATGGAGGTTAATAACAATGGCAAAACAAAAGGAGTCTTTGGTTGTAGCCAGTAAAATCAAGGCCTACATCAAAAGCAAAAAGATGATGACCTCTTCCGATGCGATAGGAGCACTCAGTGATAAGATGTATTCTATTCTGGATAGTGCCATTGCACGGACTAAGGCCAATCGTCGCAGCACAGTCAAGCCTCAGGACTTGTAGGGCGTTAGAGGTTGTAGTATTTTACTACTGAAAAGGGGATTGCTGAACGCTAACGTCTTTTGTTCGCGCAAGTTACGTTTGCAGCAGCTTTTAATTGGGGCTGTCCCCTATCCATTAAGCCTGGGCTTATTGCTGGTGGGTAGGGAACAGCTTTTTCATCGAATATTCACGATTTTCCATCTCAGCAGTGCAGAATGCTTACGGCCTGTAAACTCGTGATTTGTACACCTGCACTCGCAAAGAAATCATTATTTAGCTCATTTTTGGTATTGGCCAATAAAATACTGGTTATTAGTATCAAAACTCATATATTTTCGGAAATTTGTTGAACTTATCTGTTTGAAAAGCCCGATTTATATAACAGGTAATTAGGGTGAAGGCAGCTTTTTTTTGCCTTCTCGAAGTTAAGATTGTGTAATTTCTTGCCGATAAGGTTGTTACCAGCGATATGCAGCTCGACTAAATGACGAGATAACTTCTGGTCACAAAGAATAGCGGCTAAGAATTTTGCACCGATAATAGGTCGTTTTTTTGTTGCTCAGGCCAGAGATTTTGTCTAGCGGCTCAGTATTACAAGCTAAAACAGTTAGTTTTAGATGTAAATTTTGAGGAGAAACGCTGCTGTAATTTCTTACTTGGACAAATGATTATAAGATTAATGCAACAGGGTACCGTATGAGGATTTTCATGTTAGGTTGGGAGTTCCCCCCGTTTATCAGCGGCGGATTAGGCACAGCTTGCTACGGCCTTACTAAGGCATTAGATAAGCTTGGAATACACGTGACTTTTGTTTTGCCAAAAATGGTTGATAGCGAATATGCTACCCATGTGAAGCTGTTGACCCCAAGCTCCCAGATGTCCGCTGCGACCTTCAAATTTAGTGGGCTAAAAAACGTAAAATTCCGCACAATCGACTCCCCACTGCAGCCATATTCAAGCCCCGACGTTTATCAGCAGCGTATCGAAGAAAGTTTGAGACGAAAACAACAAGTCCATGGGGGCGTTGTTAGTTCAGCCAGTCAGCTTGTTGGTGTTATGCACTACAGCGGCGATATGTTTACCGAGATCTATCGTTATGCTGCAATTGCTGCAGAATTAGCCAAAGACGAACAATTCGATATCGTTCACGCTCATGACTGGATGACGTACCCGGCAGGAATTGCGGTGGCGGCAATGAGCGGAAAACCGCTCGTTGTGCACATTCATTCGACCGAATTCGACCGCAGCGGTGAGCACGTGCATCAGATGGTTTATGATATCGAGCGAGAGGGTATGGAGCAGGCAGATAAGGTAATCGCTGTTAGCCATTACACTCGTAGTATTGTAATCAGCCGATACGGCATTAGCGGTGAAAAAGTCGAAGTCATTCATAATGGAGTTGACCTCAATAAACGTTGGTCTTTGGCTGAGACCGGTATCAATAATGATGAGAAAATCGTCTTGTTTTTGGGCCGAATTACAATGCAAAAGGGACCGGAGTATTTCCTGCGAGCGGCAAAAAAGGTCCTTGAGGTAATGGATAATGTTAAGTTTGTTATGGCCGGCTCAGGCGATTTGATGCACCGCTCGGTGGAAATGGCGGCAGAACTCGGCATAGGGCATAAAGTGCTGTTCACCGGTTTTTTGCGAGGCGAGGATGTTCAGAGGATATATAGAGCGGCAGATTTATATGTGATGCCTTCGGTATCCGAGCCGTTTGGAATTGCTCCGCTGGAGGCACTGGACAATGATGTCCCGGTTATTATAAGCAAGCAAAGTGGAGTATCAGAAGTTTTAAAACATGCTTTGAAAGTCGATTTTTGGGATGTCAATGAGATTGCTAACAAGGTAGTAGCGGTATTGAAATACCCACCGCTGGAAATGGCGTTGAGAAGTCACGGCAATTTTGAAGTAAGGAGGCTGCGCTGGAAGGATTCAGCAGTGAAGTGTTCGAGAGTCTATGAGCAGACCATGGTCACAGTTTAGTCGTCACCCGTAGTAGTCAAAACGAGATACGAAAAATGCCTTCAGTATGTTTCTATTTTCAGGTGCATCAGCCCTTGCGGTTAAGGCACTATACGGTATTTGATAAGAACAACAAATATTTTGATGATTATAAAAATGCTTTCATTTGCAGGAAGGTGGCAAATAAATGCTATCTTCCTGCAAATCGATTGCTGTTGGATATAATACGGCGCTTTGACGGCAGGTTTAAGGTGGCATACAGCATAACCGGCGTATTACTAGAACAGCTACAGCGATTTTCGCCGGAGGTTATAAGTACTTTTGATGCCCTGGCTGAAACCGGATGCGTGGAATTTCTGGCTGAGACATATTATCACAGTTTAAGTTTTTTATATTCACGTGATGAATTCGTAGAACAGGTCAATAAGCAAGTTGAGACTATTGACAATTTTTTTGGCCAAAAACCGAGGATTTTTAGAAATACAGAATTGGTTTACAACAATGATTTGGCCGCTCTTATCGAGGCGATGGACAGCTTCGATGCGATAATAACAGAAGGAGCAGACCATATCCTCGGCGTTAGAAGCCCCAATTTTGTCTATCGTCCCAATGGCTGTAGCAAACTAAAGCTCCTGCTGAAGAACTATTCTCTCAGCGATGATATTGCCTTTAGGTTTTCTAATCGTGATTGGGCGCAGTGGCCTTTGACGGCGGATAAATTCGCTCGCTGGATAAACGATGTTAACGGCAACGGCAACGTGGTCAACCTGTTTATGGATTATGAGACATTCGGTGAGCACCAGTGGGCTGATACAGGCATATTTGATTTTATGCGTCATCTGCCGGGAGAGATTCTGAAGCATCCGGACAATAATTTCAAGACACCAAGTGAGGTAATTCAGTGTTATGAAGCTGCTGATACAATCGATGTGCCCCATATCATAAGCTGGGCCGATACCGAAAGAGATATATCAGCCTGGCTGGGAAACGCAATGCAATCAAATGCCATTCATGAGCTTTATCGGCTCGAAAATAAAATCAAAAAAACAAGGGACGATACTATTATTGCAGACTGGAGAAGATTGCAGGTGTCGGACCATTTTTATTATATGTGCACGAAATATTTTGCCGATGGGGATGTGCATAAGTACTTTAATCCTTATGACTCACCTTACGATTCTTATATAAACTTTATGAACGTACTGGATAATCTGCACAGCCGGTGTTCTAATCACGCCTATAGTGCATAACGTTCAACGTATGCCGTATCTTGTGATATGCTGCTTTTGGGAGCATAACAGTGTTAACAGCGCAAAAAAACGATGATACGATAATTGTCTCTGCATCTTCGGCCGGCAAAAGTATTGAGGATTTACTGACCAAGGAATGGTTGTTGGCTAATGAACGTGGCAGTTATGCTTCATCAACAATTATTGGCTGCAATACCAGAGGTTATCACGGGCTGCTCGTCGGCTCGCTTAATCCGCCCACCAACCGGATAATAGCACTGGCCAACTGCCTGGAGATGGTGATATGTGAGCAAAAGGTTTTCAATCTCTCCACCTTAGAATTCAGCGATAAAATCGCCCCACAGGGTTTTAACTATATAAAGCATTTTCGTCAGGATACAGGTGTGCATTTTTATTATGAACTTGACAAGTTTCACCTGACCAAATCTATATATCTTGCTCGCGATACTGATACGGTTGCATTGGTGTATGATTTTGCAGGAGTTAGAGGGGATATGCAGTTTGTTTTGCGTCCGTTTGTTGCCTTGCGGGATTTTCACGCTTTGCAGAAATCTTACGCTCCTTTATATTCGACCTTGCTCGATAGTGAGTTGCTTATTCGCCACGATATACCGAACAGCTGTGCGCTGCTTTTGAACTGTCCGGCTGCGAATTTTGAAAGGGATGGGCAATGGTGGTTTAATTTTATATATCGCAATGATAGAGAAAGAGGCCAGGCTTTTACCGAAGATTTGTGGACGCCCGGCTTTTTTAAGTGCCATATAGGCTCATCGACGAGGATTGTTCTATGGGCAAAGTTGAACCCACCAGGGGCTGATTATAAACAGGAGCAGTTATTAAATGCTGAGATTGATACAGTTCGCGAGGTTTTATGCAATCATCAAAATGAGGTTTTAAGTGCTGCTGTAAAGCACAAAGATAAGAAATCCAGGATATTAAATTTGGCCGCTGACCAGTTTATTACAAAACGCCAAACGGACCACACTATAAGGACCACTATTTTGGCGGGCTTTCCGTGGTTTGCAGACTGGGGCAGAGATGCCTTTATAGCCTTGCCGGGCTTATTGCTCTCGACCGGCAGGTTTGAAGAGGCGAAGTCGGTTTTGACCACCTTCGCTCAGGCGGCTGACGAGGGTATGATTCCAAATCGCTTCGATGACAATAGCGATACCACTTACTTTAACAGCGTCGATGCCTCTCTTTGGTTTATAAATGCGGCTTTTCAATACTTAAATGCTGCCGGTGATTCAAAGGCCTTCACGGAGAAGCTTCTGCCGGTAATCCGCTGGATTATGGATTCTTACTATAGTGGTACACGCTTTGATATTCACGCTGACGCCGATGAGCTTATAATCGCTGGCAATAATGAAACGCAATTGACCTGGATGGACGCCAAATATGATGGCGTTGCCTTTACACCCAGGTGCGGCAAGGCGGTCGAGGTCAATGCACTTTGGTTTAATGCGATTTGTAATCTCGCTCAGTTTTATGCACAGCGTGATGTTGATGCAGCGAAACATTACAAGGCTCTGGCTGAGAGAGTAGCGGCTAATTTCTGCAAGTTGTTCTACAATGAGGGTAAAGGATACTTAAACGACTGCATTTTGCCGGATGGCACGGTTGACGACAGTCTTCGTCCGAACCAGATATTTGCTGTTTCACTTGCCTTTAGCCCCTTGTCGGCTCAACAGCAAAAGTCGGTTGTAGATACAGTGCAAAAAGAACTGCTGACACCTTATGGTCTGCGTACGTTGAACGTTCAGGACAGTCGCTATAGAAGCATATACACCGGCCTGCCACGAGAGCGTGATGAGGCCTATCATCAGGGCACGGTTTGGCCCTACCTGATGGGGCCGTTTGTAGAGGCATATTTGAAGATTAATGGATTTAGCCGAAAAAGTAAGAAAAAAGCCGCTGAATTTATCGAGCCGTTGTTGCGACATCTAACCGAAGATGGCTGCCTCGGGCAGGTCTGTGAGATATTTGATGGTGACGCCCCTTATAAATCCCGAGGTTGTTTCGCCCAGGCCTGGAGCGTCGGCGAGCTGCTCAGGGCGTATTTGCTGATTCACAGTAACGGGAAAATCCCTGCCTTGAAATAGATTAACATCGTAACTTTCTTGTAGATTTCAGAATTCTTTGGCTGTTTGTCTGGCTTTTTCGACAGCTTCATCTCGTTTTTGTTTTGCCACGTCAGGCCCGGCGGCGAGCGTCGGCTCAACCACGAGTGAGCGAATATCGCTAAAGCCTATAAAGGACAATATAAATTCGAGATACTTTTTTTGCAGGTCGAATGCCTCTGCGCCGCTACCGGCTTTGTATTCACCGCCGCGAGCATAAGCGATAAAGATTGGCCTGTTTTTTACTAATCCTTCGTAGCCGCCTTCTTCGTTGACGGTGAAAGTAAGCCCCGGCTGAATGATAATATCTATATATTGTTTTAATCGGTAGGGGATGGAGAAGTTCCACATCGGCACCGCTAAAACGAATTTATCCGCAGATTTAAATTCTTCGATTATGGCGACTATTTGCCCCCATATCTTTTTGTCCTGTGCGGAATGCTCTTTGTTGTGCATTATCTTGTATTTTGCACTGGCCGCCTTGAAATCAAACTCCGGAAGCTCTTTTTCAAAAAGGTTTATTATTTTAATTTTGTCGTCAGGATGGCTTTTCACATACGATTCGACAAATGCCTCCGCGACGGCTTCAGAGTAGGATAGCTCACCCATTGGCGACGCCTTGATATATAATAGATTACTCATAACATTCTCCAAATATAAAAGCTGTAATGTAAAATATCAGTATTAATTATCAATTGTCAAGTTCGAAGAACCAGAATCAATTAAATACGTAAACTCGTAGGAAAAACAGGTTCAAAAATGGCTTATTTCAGACAAATTTTGCATTTTGTGCTTTTTCCTTTTTGGAATCTGTTTTACCAGTTATAGTAGTTGCTGAGCTTTTTGATATTTTCGCAATAAAAGGTGTTGTATTTTCGTCCTTATCTAACAAATATTTGTATTAGTGTTAACAAATGCTGATTTTCAAACTTGTTTTGGAGGTAAGTATATTATGAAGAGGTACTTAGTTTCAACCGTAGTTATTTTGGTGGTTCTGGCTGCTGCATGGACTGTATTTGGGCAGAGTGAGGCTGGGCCGACAAGGTCTGCCAGGCGTAGAGACTGGAGGATGTTTCGAATGCTCTCTCCTGAAGAAGCAACCGAAATGAGGCAAAAATGGCAGAGTATGTCCGATGAGGAAAAAGAACAGTTCAGAGCCCAAATGCGTGAAAAATGGGAGAATATGTCTGATGAGGAGAAGGAAAAGATGAAGGGCCGAACGCGAGAAAGAACTGTCTCCAGAAATGAAGGACAGCTCAACGCCATCAAAGCGATTAAAGGACAGCTTGAGAGGCTCAAGGCGATTATAGAATCGGCGGAGTCTGTCCAGCAGAGGCAATTTTCAGAGCTTTCTGAGGAAGAAAGAGCGAAGTTAAGAGAAGGATTTACGAAAGCTAATGAGCAGCGAAAGACAGCGCTCAAAGTGATTATAGAGCAAGTAGCGGTTCTACAAGGTTCGAGGAGGCCAACAACAGGTCAGGAACTCATCATAGTAAACGCGGGCGAGTTGAATGCGATTCGCGAATTGGCATTAAAGGAAAAAGCGGGAGAGACGGCCAAGCATCTTGGAAGGATTGTTAAAGGCCGGAAGGCCTTTGAAGATAGACCGCAGCGACCGCGGCCACGACTAAGGCCAACCATCCCTCCGGTACGAAAGCCGGTTGCTCCAGATGCTAAAGGGGAGAAACAGAAAGAAGTTAAAAAATGAGGTAGTATCGCGCAAGAGCGTGCATTATAACTTTTACAGAAAAGCGCCAAACCGGTGAGCATTATAGTTAGTGAAGCTTGCGGTTGTTGTGTGAGGTATGCTGATTTTTTACTCAAGAAAGAGTTTTTATTTTCTCAGCGGCTTTTGGTTTCTATGCTGAATAGAGGTTTTTCGCTTTGGTCTGGTTTTTTTTGGAATCTCTCTAATTTTTAGTTTTCCTACAGATGCTTTTCTCTTAGGCAGTTTTTTCGGAGTTATTTCTCCCATCAGTATTAGGGCTTTGTTGCATACCTCCCTGATCGAGTTATTCTGGTGTTCGAGGCCCTGATGAAATACATCTAAAGCCATTTTTTTCATTCTGCCGCGCATCTTTCTTAGTCCATAAGCAGCTGCATTTCTCGTCGTTATAGGGGAATCTCCAAATAAAACATCTTTTAGGATTTCTAATCCATCTTCCTGCATCCAGGATAAATTGAAACCTGCCTGTCGTCTAATTGAACCGTTTGAGGAATGTAATTGGTCCCGCAGTTTTCTAAAGAGCTTTATGGACTCTTCGCTCTTTTGCTGGTCTGAATGTTTTTTACTATTAACCTCCATGTTGCCACCCATTCCTAAATATCAGCAAGTATATTTGAATAGTTAAAGGCGGATTATTTTTTCTGTATACTGCATAAGCCTGTAGTTTAGAAATAACCCTCACTGCGCCCTAAGCACTTACAGGTTTGCCTCCTGCGTTTTCCTCCTTCGAAAAGCCAGAATCCTTCACTTACCTCAAGAGGACATTCAGCTTTGCTGCCACATAGCCAATTCCCATCCCTGGGCAACTGGCCCGGAACGAATGAATGGAGCAGAACACGCTAAGATAATTTCTTCTAATCAAGGGTTCCTTATATTTATTACTTTATAGAATTTTCATATGATAGAATGGAATTGTCAAATAAATTTAAAAAAAATTCGGTTTTTTTTATGGTTAATTACCATAAATAGCTATGTGTTAAAAGCAGGCGATATCCAACGACCGATAATTGATGGTTTAGATGTGGCATAGGACATAATTATATTATTATAGGTAATATAGGCAAACCCTGTTTTCCGGGGGGAATTTTATTTTTTTTCGCTTTGTTCGAGTGCAGATTCCGCGGAGAAGCTTTTTTACACTTTTGCACTATTTTTTTGCAGGTTTGGCTGTTCCATTAGTGTAGTCGGACTCACTTGCTTTTTTGGATTATAAGTCTATTATAGTATTGCTATATCTTAATGATAGGGAATTATCGCCGATATTCAGAGGTGCGAATAAGCTTCGAAAATGAAAGAAGTATTGTAAAATATGAGATGATTATGAGGTAAGTTTATGGAAGAGCAAACAGGCACAGTGACTATGAAGGGTAAACCACTGACCCTTTTGGGAAATAAAGTCAAGGAAGGTGATAAGGCGCCGGATTTTGAAGCAGTTGCGAATGATTTGACGACAGTGAAATTTTCATCATTTGCCGGCAAGGTTTGCATTATCTCATCGGTTCCTTCTCTGGATACTAGTGTATGTGATACAATGACACGGCGTTTCAATGAAGAAGCCGGCAATCTCGGTAAGGATGTGGTCGTTTTGACTATAAGTATGGACCTTCCTTTTGCACAGAAACGCTGGTGTGGTGCTGCAGGCGTTGAGAATTTGCAAACGCTTTCCGACCATCGAGAGGCATCATTCAGTAAGGCCTATGGAGTTCTGGTTAAGGAGCTTCGGCTGTTGGCGCGGGCTGTCTTTGTAGTGAACAAAGAAGGCGTTATTAGGTATAAACAAATAGTAGAAGAGCTGACGAATGAGCCGGACTATGAGGCGGTGCTGAAAGCAGCGAAGCAGCTATTGTAAGGAGTGAACGAAATGAGGATGCTCAAACCGAATGTCTATGCTGTCGGTGTAAATGATTGGGACAGGAGACTGTTTGATGCCCTGATTCCGCTGCCTGACGGCACAAGTTATAATGCATATCTTATCAAGGGCAGTGACAAGGCGGTACTATTGGATGCCGTTGACCCGGCGAAGAGTGATATGCTGATAGAAAATCTGGTCAAGACCGGTGTTAGCAAAATAGATTATGTTGTTGCTCACCACGGTGAGCAGGACCACTCCGGCGGCATACCGGATATATTGACGCTTTGGCCTGATGCTAAGGTAGTTACAAATCCAAAGTGCAGGGGGATGCTCATTGATTTGTTGGGTATCAGCGAGGATAAATTTATTACCGTTGATGATGGTCAGACGCTTTCTTTGGGCGATAAGACGCTCCAGTTTATATACATTCCATGGGTTCACTGGCCTGAGACGATGGGTACGTATCTTCAGGAAGATAAGATATTATTTCCCTGCGATTTCTTCGGCTCACACCTTGCGACAAGCAGCTTGTTCGTGGAGGATGAGGCGGTTGTTTATGAGGCAGCCAAGAGATATTACGCAGAGATAATGATGCCTTTCAGGACCGTCATAAAAAACAATCTGGAAAAGATTAAGCCGCTTGAGATTGAAATCATAGCCTCAAGTCACGGCCCTGTCTATGACAGGCCGGAGTTTATAATCAATGCCTATAAAGACTGGATAAGCGACAAAGTCAAAAACGAAGTAGTGCTGCCGTATATTTCGATGCACGACAGCGTAAGAAAAATGGTCGAGCATTTTGTCGAAGCTTTAATAGAAAGAGGTATTACTGTCAGGCAGTTCGACCTTAGCGTAACAGATATTGGTAAACTGGCAATGGCACTGGTTGATGCAGCAACGATAGTGCTTGGCTCGCCGACGGTCTTGACCGCTGCACATCCGAAGGTTGCTTACGCTGCGATTTTGGCAAATGCACTTCGGCCGAAAACCAGGTTTGCCTCTATTATCGGTTCCTACGGCTGGGGCGGTAAAATGGTAGAACAGATAGCAGGATTAATTCCGAATCTTAAGGTAGAAGTTCTTGAGCCGGTAGTAGCGAAAGGTTATCCTAAAGATGATGATTTTATGGCCCTGGATAGATTGGCAGATGGGATACTGGCCAAACATAAGGAACTTGGAATAGCTAATTGAAGAACTTAAGATGAGGTACGAGAAATGAGTGTTGAATTTAATGCTTTTGAAGCTTTTCAGGTAGCTGAACAAATCGAACGCAATGGCGCCAGATTTTATCGTAAGGCAGCGGAATTATTTGACGATTCTCAGATTCGCGGGATGTTTCTAGAATTTGCCGCTTGGGAGACCGGACATGAAGAGGTTTTCGCTGATATGAGAAAGCAGCTTTCAGAACAGGGCCCAAACCAGCGTACATTCAAACCCGAAGAGACGCCTTTCGAGCCAAAGGCGATGGCCGGTCTTGCAGTGTTCGGTATAAGGTCGGAGCCGTCCGATGAGCTGAGCGGCAAGGAAAGCATTACAGATGTTCTGAAAATGGCTATAGCGAAGGAAAAGGATTCTATCATCTATTATACTGGTTTGAAGGGATTTGTACCGGCTCAGGCCGGCAAAGATAAAATCGACGATGTTATAAAAGAAGAGTTTCGCCACATCAGAATCCTCAGCCAGTCACTGGAACAGAGAGAATAACATAACCGTTAGGAGGCTGCTGCCTTCATATTCAGGAACACATTAAAAGAAAGGAATAATGGTAATGGATATATTCGAATACGCAATGCAGATGGAAAAAGATGGTGAGGATTATTATCGTCAATTGGCACAACAGACTGAAAATAAGGGATTAAAAACCATATTAACAATGTTGGCAGATGAGGAAGTCAAACACTACAAGGCCATTGAGAAGATGAAAACCGAAAAGCCACAGATGGTTGAAACGACCATTTTGTCCAACGCTAAAAATGTTTTTGCTCAGTTGAAAGAATCGGATGAGAAGTTAGATTCTGACATCGAGCAAAAAGAGCTTTACATAAAGGCCCAGGATATAGAAAAGGAAAGCCAGGATTTCTACAAGGAAAAGGCAAACGAAGTAAAAGAAGAGTATCAAAAGGTTCTTTTTCTGAGATTGGCTGAGGAAGAGAAAAGGCATTACTTTTTGCTGGAGAACATTATCGATTTTGTATCTCGTCCCGAGACCTGGCTCGAAAATGCCGAGTTCAATCATCTTGATGAATATTAGGATTTCATAATCATTTGAATTTGTTATGAGAGAACGAAGTTGTATCTATGGCTTATAAGAAAGATATTTCGATTGTGCTTTGTGGCCAGGCGGGCCAGGGTATTCAGACTATTGAGTATGTGTTAACAAGAGTGCTGAAACTTGCCGGCTACAATGTCTTTGCGACGAAAGAGTTTATGTCGCGGATTCGAGGCGGGATGAATTCGACTGAAATAAGGGTATCTTCAAAGCCGGTCAGTGCGGTTGTTGACCGGATAGATATTCTTATTCCGCTTGATAAAGATGCCATTGGGCACGTGAAGACAAGGATTTCAGCCGAGACGATAATCCTGGCGGAGACCGAAAATATAAGCAGGGTTTCCAGGCAGAAAGGCTGCGTTTGCATCGAGGTGCCTTTCACCAAAATTGCCGCGGATATCGGGGACAAGATTTATTCGAACATCGTGGCGGTCGGTGTTATTGCCGGATTTTTGGGAGTTGATTTACAGTTATTGAATGATTACATCAGAAAATATTTCTCCAAAAAATCCGACGATATTATGAATAAGAATATCGAAGCTGCAAAGGCCGGGCATAAGCTGGGCTGTGATTTGACTGGTTCGGGAAAGATTAAAATTGCTGTAAAGCCGGATGCGAATATTAAAGACCAGGTTCTTTTGAGCGGCGCAGAAGCCGTGGCCTTGGGGGCAATAGCCGGCGGGTGTAATTTTGTATCTTCCTATCCGATGTCACCGTCAACCGCTGTGCTGGTTTTTCTTTCACAGCACGCGAAGGAATTTGACATTATAGCAGAGCAGGCGGAGGATGAGATTGCAGCGATAAATATGGCAATCGGCGCCTGGTATGCAGGTGCAAGGGCGATGGTAACAACTTCCGGCGGCGGTTTTGCATTGATGGTCGAGGGATTGAGCCTGGCGGCGATGCTGGAGTCGCCTATGGTAATTCATCTCGGCCAGCGGCCTGGCCCGGCTACGGGGCTGCCTACGAGGACCGAGCAGGGCGACCTCGAGCTTGCGCTCTATGCCGGACACGGTGAATTTCCGAGAATAATTCTTGCTCCGGGGTCGCTTGAAGAGGCATTTTCTTTGACTGCGAAGGCATTTGGCCTGGCTGATAAGTACCAGGTGCCGGTCTTCGTGTTAACAGACCAGTATTTTCTGGATAGTTATTATAACACAGCCGGTTTCGGCTTATCTGATATAAAGGCCGAAAGACACATAGTAAAAACTGGAAAAGATTATCGAAGATACGAGTTTACAAAAGATGGAATATCACCACGCGGCATACCCGGTTATGGTCAGGGTCTTGTTTGTGTTGATAGCGATGAGCACGATACAGAAGGACACATAACAGAAGACCTTGAGTTAAGGGTCAAAATGGTGGACAAACGTCTCGAAAAAGGCAAGGCGCTGATAAAAGATGCGATACCGCCTCAACTGGTTGGGCCAAAGGATTACAAGACTTTAGTGGTATGTTGGGGCTCGACTTATCACGTTGTTGATGAAGCAATAAAAAATTTAGAAAGGGACGATGTTGCTTTTCTTCATTTTAAGCAGGTGCATCCTTTGCCGAAGGAGACAGCAGGTTATCTTGAAACAGCCGAGAGAACTATTGCTGTCGAAGGTAACGCCACAGGTCAGTTTGCAAAACAGATAAAGCTTTATACGGGGATAGATGTTGATAAAAAGGTTTTGAAATATAGCGGCCTGAGTTTCAGCGTTGAAGAGCTGGTGGAAAAGCTGGGCCGTATTTTAGATTGAAAAGTCGGCGATGGATATTAAAAAATTCGATATGGGTGATATTGATATAGCGTGGTGTCCGGGCTGCGGCAATTTTGGGATTCTCAACACGCTGAAAAAAGCCCTTTCCGAGCTGGATATTGAGCCGACGAATTTAGTTCTTGTATCGGGCATCGG
>CAYWUO010000007.1:0-9094 GCA_964461285.1 uncultured Pirellulales bacterium | reverse complement strand
GCTTCGGGATTTGCTTGAAAAATTTAAGACCTTGATTTAATAATTACTGCTGTTTAGGCAGATAAAGAAGTGATTAGTGCGTAAGCATTTAATTAAAATAAAGAATATTCTTGATACGCTTTACCTCAGGTACAACCATCGTAAATGTATCAAGCCGGACCCGCTGCAGTTCGTATATCGCTATAAAAAACCGGCTGATATGGAGGTAGCGGCGCTTTTATCAGCGGTCCTTGCCTACGGCCGCGTTCAGCAGATTGAAAAAGACCTCAATGACCTATTTTCCCGTATGGGGGTAAGCCCTTACGCATTTGTTCTGGATTTCGATAAATCAAGGCGTAAAAAGCTGAGCAGCTTCAAACATCGCTTCACGACAGGAGAGGATATCGCAGATTTATTGTTAGTTCTAAAAAAGGTCCTGCGGGGAAAGGGAAGTATTGAGAAGCACTTTTTGTCTGCGTATAGCAAAAGCGATGAAAATATTATTCCAGCCCTGACGAAGTTTTGTGATTCGCTGTATGAAATCTATTCTAAAGAAACCGGCCGGGATGTGAGCAGGGGATTGAAATATCTATTGGCCAGTCCTGCTGGTGGCAGTGCTTGTAAACGGCTGAATCTTTTTTTGAGATGGATGGTAAGAGACGATGAGGTCGATACAGGCTTATGGAAGGGTGTTGACGAGGCGAAATTGATTGTGCCGGTTGATACTCACATGTTCCGGCTATGCGAAATTCTTGGCCTTCACAGGCAAAAAACTGCTTCGCTAACCGCGGCGAGGAAAATCACTCAAAGTTTTCTTGAGCTTGAACCATCCGACACGGTGAAATACGATTTTGCACTAAGCCGGGTCGGTATCACCGAGGGCTGTAATGGCAAATACAACCCCCGCTGCAGTACCTGCGAGCTTTTGGACTTTTGCCACGAAAAGGAACAAAGGGGTTGGACACTGATTAATACGGATTGACTCAGTTTTGTCATTCTGAACGAACCTGTCCTGAGCGGAGTCGAAGGAGTGAAGAATCTCTCTAGTTCTATATGTTATAATATTACCGACCTTTATTTTTAATTTTCTTATGTGGGATTTATATATCAACTGTTGGTTTTTTTGCTTTAGCAACGAAATATATGATGAATATTGAACATATGAGGATTAAAAATTTAATTATAATGGCTCCTTCAGAACTTTCTTTCCAAAAATAGGGTAATGATTGAATTGCTCCTACAATGTCTACAATTTTAAATTCTCTATAAATCAAGATAGACAAACTTATTATTTCACCCAGTAAAAAGCCTGTCAAAACCAATGAAGATGCTATAATTACAAGTAAGGCATGTTTCCAAATATGGAGCTTTTTAAGTACGAAACCTGCAGGCCAACTCATAGCGACTGCCGCTAAAAAGGAAACTCCGATTAACGCGATATCAGTAAAATCTATGCTGTTAGCTCCGGACAAAACAAAATACATATCATAAATAAACCAAAAAAATACCCACCCAAGCGCGAAGATTATAATGCCTACTGGAATGAATATTGAATATATATATTTCAAGAGACTTAGTTTTTTCTCTTTTTCAAGCCGTTGTTGCTCGATAAGATCTGCACATGTTTCACAAATTCTGCTGACTTTACTTTCACTGTAATATACTATAATGCTTTTTTTATTCCGACATATTGCGCATTGTTCATCGAGATTGAGTTGGTTTTCAACTAAGATCTGAAGGAACAGATCTAGTAAAACGATAACATCTTCACTTGTATAATCATGGATATTATATATTGTTAACCATCCATAACCATTCTCAATGCTTATATTTATTTTGTCTTGATTTGATAATTCCGCAGCGCACTCTGAGATATTTATTTCGTGTTTATTTTCAATGTTTACGCGAATTTTGAATATTATCGCTGGAGGATCGGTGTTAAGGTGCGTTAGTACTAAAGGCTGACCGCCTCTTTCGCCATAAAACTCGTTCGGTTCTGCTTGGTATAATTGTAATTTATTTGTTAACGTGTAAAAAAAATCTTCCATGTTCCTCGCTTATGTTATTTTCTATTAACTGTACTTTCTATATACATTCCATATTAATAAAGAAGTAAAGTTTATAATGTACTATTATCTTGATTTTAGACATTGATATACCATGTCTGGAGAATTAAAGGGGGGCGATACTTTTTCCTCCCTTCTTTTCCAGCCGGCAATAAATTACGCTTTTTATAATATTATTATCTACTTTTTATCAGCGAAGGCAAGAAGAAATTTTCGATTGAAAATCTGTGTTTCCGTTCTCCGTAGCAGGGCTACTGCGAAGGATGAAAATCCGTGCAATCCGCGGTTAAAATTGGCCTGAATAAGCTCAAAAGTACATTTGACGCTGGGAAGCAGTTCGGTTAATGTATATTGAAAATTATAGTCAGCCCGGAGTAAAAAACGTATGCCTGAAAAAGATTCGTTTAAGAATGCGATAAAGTGGCTCATCTGTGATAAGGTAGTTATCTTTTTCGCTGTCGTTGGCGTAATTTTACTGCTTATAACGTTAATTGTCTTTGCTGAGGATGTTGATTCAATCAAGTACGGAGGGATAGAATATAGTGTTGGAAGGACGGTCTATTCGCGTTTACTCTTTAAGATGACAACGCCCGCGTTGGCTGTCAATATAATATCGGCAGGGATGAATGTCGGAACAATTCTGCAGTACATAATCCAGTATTTTCTTATGTTCACTGTCCAGCTCGTTGTTTATGGGATTGTCGGGAAAGTCGCAAGCGCTATGTTATCCGGCAGGATTGTTGCGGTTTCTATATGCATAGGCATTTTTTTACTTGCTTTAGCTTTGGCTTACGAAATCAGTCCGGCCCAGGACTCAGTGTTAGACTTTGTCAGGGGAAAGCCATTTCATTTGTTTCTTATGGTATCGAATCTGCCGGCGTTATTTACCGGACAATGCCTTTATAGTGTATTGGGTAACACTGCTTTCTTATATATAATTGTCTTTCCGGTTATGTACATTGTTCAGGTTCTTCTTTTTGGTTTTTTGGGAAAACTCATAGTCAGTATGTTGCCGGGCTTGTGAATTTGTCTGAAGAAAAGATTAAAATCCTGTTTCTTTGTACTGGTAACGCCTGTCGCAGCCAGATTGCTGAGGGCTGGGCGAGACATTTGAAAGGCGATGTTATCGATGCCTATTCAGCGGGGATAAGCCCGGCTGGGCTCAGCGCAAGGGCTGTTGAGGTAATGGAAGAAGCGGGAGTCGATATCTCGCAGCAGTATTCCAAGTATATAGATGAATTGGATGGTATAGACTTTGATTATGTGATAACGCTTTGCGATAACGCCAGAGAGCTTTGTCCGGTATTCGGCGGTAAAACAATAATGATTCACAGGGGATTCGATGACCCTTCTTTTATATTCGGTTCCGAACAGGAGATTATGGCTGCTTTTAGAAAGACGCGGGACAGGATAAGGGTCTTTATAGAAACGCTGCCGGAGAGTCTGAAAAGCGAAAGTAAATAAGTGGGCTGATAATAATGGATGCGGAGCTATTGGAAAAACGCTCATCTGCAATAACACTTTCGGATATGGAAATCTTTGCATTTCCGGAGCTGATGTACAGTCTTGTTCTGGCCAATATTATGAGCCCTGTTATCTGGAAGTGGCGGCAGGTGGATTGCTTCAAAAAGCTCGAAGGCAAAAGCAGCTATCGAAAACTGATGCGGCTCAGGCAATTCATAATGGATGAGTACGAGTTCAATCTCGATTTGGAGACATGGGGTCTTACCAGTAAAGCAAAAGAGCTTAAAAGGTTTGAAAAGTTTATTTCGCCAGACGATATCGCCAAAAGCAATGCACTTTTCGGCTATCATGGTGACAAATACTATTTTGACGTTGATATTCGCAGGCACTTCGGCCTGGATAAATATGATGACGATGTGATTCCGTACTGGAAGACGGAAACGGTCGAGGCGATGAACGCCTTTCGCCTGAAAGACGGTTATAAGACGGCAGCGGGCGAATGTGTGTCCCTCGCTGCCCTCTATGTTGCTGCTGCCTTTATAGTCTGCCAAATCCCCCTTGAAGATATTTATATGATTCTTACACCTCTTCATTCGCAAAATTATATCGATTTGCAGGATGGGATTCTGACTAATAACAGAAGATTAGTTACGAAGACGATGTGGTTTAATGGCACCGCTATATCCAACAAGGCCCAGCGGGCACTGCGTAATGAAAATGTAACGATTGTCGCCCATCCGTCCGGCTATATACATTGTTTATATAAGGATGCGACTATTGATAAAAAACTTTATCAGGATTTTGCCCGAAAGCTCGGCTCGTATCTTTCGACGGAACTGTTGATTTCTATGGTTGCGGGTTTTCTGCGCACCTATCGAGATTATCAAAGATACTTCCAGTTCTGTCGAGAATGTCACGGCCAGCCGCAGTTCTTGAAGGCCGAGGCGCTGTTTCATTACGAGCATGGAAGTGATTTCAAGATAGCGGATAAAACACATGAAAAACTGCTTGCCGAGGTCTCAGATGAGGATTTTGTTGGGTATGAGCTGCCCGGCAGAATCCGATGCGACAACCTTGAAAAATTTATAGAGAAACAAAAGATTGACGTGAGAAGCTCTGATAGCAGGGCGGCTTTGAAGAATTTTATTGAGCCGGTTGTTCCCGATTCTCAGGAGCTTGTTGATAAGCTGGCTGACTTTGTACATACAGAGGCGAAGCTGCCGACTTTAGACAAAAATTTCATGGCTTCTGAGCCGATTCAAGTAACTGTCGAACAAAAAAGAGAGCAGATAATCGACTACCTGCGGGAGCTTCGCAAAAGCAATGCAACTGCGGACCTTGCCTTTTATGCATATCGCGATATGCAAAGCTGCGACTGGACCCCGTTTGTCAAGGCGGCGATAGAGCGTAACCCGGTCTCCAGCCAAAGGACAGAAACGATGTCAATTGAGGAAATTTATACGCAGCTTGAAAAGATGGAAAATGCGTCGATTTACGATGGCAAGCGATTGGCCCAGCCGGACGAGGTGGCAAACTACAAAACAGGCGATGGTCTCGAAAAAGCGTTTTTACTGGCCAATGTAGTTCGTCAAAGAAACACAGAACAGGATATCAAAATAACCGTAGATGATAATAATGTGATACTGAAGTGCCAGCGTGAGTACCAGTTTGCATCCGGTAAGGGATTTCAAAAACAGATAGATATTCCTGTGGGAAGCTAAATGTATCCGAATTGATTCGGGGGAAAAGGCGGTTGGATGCTTAGATGTCCCGGACAAGACCAGAGATTTTGGAAGCCGGAAGATATCGCCGGCAGGACATTTAAGACTCGAAAAGGCCGCGAGATAGCGATTGAATTATTTGTGAATTTTTAAATGAAGGGTAATTAATATGTTAAAGGATGGCGAAAAGGGAGTAATCATTCAGCGGGACAAATGTACATATGCGGTTGCGCCGCATATTCCGTGTGGAGTTGTTCAGCCGGCGACTCTGCGTAAGCTCGCAGATACGGCGGAAAAGTATGGTGCTGCAGCGCTAAAAATAACCAGTGCCGCAAGAATCGCAATAGTAGGTCTGAAGGAACAAGATGTTGATAACGTCTGGTCCGAGCTTGGTATGAAACCCGGAGCGGCTGTCGGGCTTTGTGTAAGAAGCGTCAAGGCATGTCCCGGGACAACATTTTGCAAACGCGGTATTCAGGATAGTCTTTCGCTGGGCCTTAAGCTGGATGAAAAGTATCACGGTTTGGAATTGCCCGGCAAGTTTAAGATTGGCGTAAGCGGCTGTCCGAACCAGTGTGCCGAGACCTGCATCAAAGACGTCGGGCTTGTCGGCTTGCCGAAGGGCTGGAAGGTCCTGGTCGGCGGCAACGGCGGCGCAAAACCAAGATTGTCACAAGAGCTTGCCAGGGACCTTTCAATAGAACAGGCGCTTGAGCTGGTCGATAAAATTATCAGTTACTATAAAGCCAATGCCAAGCCGCATCAGAGACTCGGAGCAATGATGGAAAAGATGGGCTTTGGAGAGTTCAAATCAGCCGTTTGTAGCGAATAAACTTCGGACAAAATTACATATCAAACTGATTGGCCATTGTTCGCAACGGCGTCAGAGATACCTTTTGAAGATGTTACAATCGATTTGAAAGGCAATATAACTAAGACTGAAACAATAAAGTGACAAAATCCGTGTTAACCTGTGTGTAAAATTTCCTTTGCTTTTTCACAGTCTTTTGCGATTTGGGCGGAAAGCTCTTTCTCGCTGTCGAATTTTTGCTGGCTGCGGATTCGCTCGATGAAATCCATAGCCATCCATTTACCGTATAAATCGCCGACCTTGCCGGTTAATATGTGGGCTTCTATAAGTGTCGGGTAATTGCTGGCGAGAGTCTCAGCCCTTCCGATACTAAAAACAGCAGTGATTTTCTCTGTCGCTACACAAACGTATTCAGCACTATCGCCGATTTCTACCAAGCCGGCATAGACACCCTCTGCAGGTATGAGCTGATTCAATGACTGTAAATTCAATGTTGGAAAGCCTAATTGTTTTCCCTTGCCGTGGCCTGGAATAATCTGGCCAAGCAATCGGTAAGGCCTGCCTAATGCAACGGTGGCATCAGCTACATTGCCGCTTGCGAGCAGTTCGCGAATTATCGTACTTGAAATTTTGACCGTTTGGCCGGTTGAGAATTTCACTTTTTTGAAATCGATTACCGAAACCTCGAAGCCCGTCTCCTGGCCTAACTTTTGGAGCAAATGAATATTGCCTTTACGGCCGGAGCCGAAGTTAAAGCTTTCGCCCTCGACTACTATGCCCGGCCCAATGCCTTTGACTATGAATTGGTCAACATAATCTTCTGCTGAGAGGGCGAGAAGGTCGGGACTGGTTTTTTGAATGAAAAGGCAATCTACTGCAAGCTCGGCAAGAAGATGTTGTTTCAACGCAGGTGGTGTTAAAATCCCGGGAGCACTTTCCGGATGTAAAACGGCAAGCGGATGCGGGTCGAAGGTCATCGCCACTAATTGCATTTGTCTTTTGGCTGCGATTTGTCCGGCGGCGGCGAGAATCTCCCTGTGGCCGAGATGGACACCGTCGAAATTGCCAATCGTCAGAACACATCCTTTTTTAACATCCGATATTGACTCTATAACCTTCATGAAGCATTAATTTAACCGGATAAGCTAAAATCTGCAACGGCTTTTTAGACAATAACAGCACTGAGGGGTCTGGAATATATCCATAAGGGTGAAATCGCCGAGTTTGTGCCAGAGGAAAAATATTTTAAAATAAAATTGCAACTAAGTTGCAAATTGAGCGTATAGGATATAAAATTCCGTTTTGTAAAGGAACTGAGTTTTAATAGTTGGTTTTATTAAAGGATTGGACGCAAATGCAGAAAAGAATTGGTGTTATCTTGACAGAGCTAAAAGCACATGCGCCTTTTACCTTGTTCGGGGCACTTACCGGTATTATTTTAATGCTGGTGTTTAGAAATATCCAGCACGAAACAAGCGAGAGACTATTCTATATATTCCACCCTGCTCATGTAGTTTTAAGTGCAATCGTAACGGCTGCGATATTTAAGCTTCATACGAAAAGGCCGCATTTCCTTATTGTTTTGCTTATCGGATATTTCGGCTCGCTTGGCATAGCTACCGTTAGTGATTCTCTGATTCCATACGCTGGCGAGGTTTTGTTGGGTCTTCATGCTCACAGCCATATAGGTTTTATCGAGGGCTGGTATATAGTCAACCCTGCAGCTATTTTGGGTGTTTTGATTGCCTATCTCTGGCCGAAAACAAAATTTCCCCACTCCGGCCACGTCTTACTTAGTACCTGGGCATCTTTATTTCATATCCTTATGGCTTTGCAAGGCAATATATCTTTTTTAAGCGGCATTGTTATATTTGTCTTTCTATTCATTGCTGTATTGCTGCCCTGTTGTTTCAGTGATATTGTTTTTCCACTTTTGTTTATTAAATCAGCGGAGAATGTATCACATACGCATAAATAACCACCGGAGCTTCAATAATGAAGTCTAATTTGGATTTACAGATTAAACAGATGTTAAAAGCGGCAGAACTATACTGCACGAAGTGCAGAGTGGCAATACTTAAAGTTATGACAAAGGCAAATAAACCACTAAGCCAGGACCAGATTGCACAAAGGTTAGGAAAAAATCGACTTAATAAAGTTACGATTTACCGCACTTTGGGAAGTTTCTGCCAGGCTGGCTTGGTACATAAGGCATTTATAAACAAAAGGGCGGTACATTTCGAGCTTGCCAGCCGCTGCAGTGAAATTAGATGTCATCCTCATTTTACCTGCAAGAGTTGTGGAGTAACTAACTGCCTGATTGGGTTATCGGTGCCGGTAGTCAAAGGCCTGAAAAAAGGCTTTGTTATTCACCGCCAGCAGGTCCGGCTTGAAGGCCTTTGTCCACGCTGCGCCTGAAAGCCGTATCCAAAACAACAAATAAGATAAGAATTCCTCAAACTGAATTATGTGGACGAGGAGCCGGCTTACAGTTAAAATAACTCCTGTGAAAGTGTATCCCTTAAAGTTTAAGCCCATATACAAGCAGCGGATATGGGGTGGCCAGAAGCTGAAAGAGTTTTTCGGCAAGGACATACCCGCAGATGAAAAGATAGGCGAGAGCTGGGAAGTAGCCGATTTGCCGGATGATAAGTCCATAATCACAAACGGCGAGCTGGCTGGACAGACACTCGGCTCGGCAATTAAAAAATTTCCAAAGGAAATAATGAGTGATGAAAATTTTTCAAGGCCATATCCATTGTTAATAAAATTCCTTGATGCTGAAGATATCTTAAGTGTACAGGTCCATCCCGATGAGCAGACCTGCCGGCGTATGGGCAAAGGAGAACCTAAATCCGAGTGCTGGTATATTATATCCGCGGCGCCGGGTGCGGTGATTTATAAAGGGCTGAAAAAAGGCGTAAGCAAAGAACAATTTGCAGAAGCGATAAAGAAAGGAACTGCCGCTGATATGCTGGTAAAAATGCCTGTCGAGGCAGGGCAGTGTCATTTCCTTCCGGCAGGCACCGCCCACACTATTGGGGCAGGCCTGC
>CAYWUO010000006.1:0-23892 GCA_964461285.1 uncultured Pirellulales bacterium | reverse complement strand
TTACTTTTTCGATTTCGGTCCGCTGCTGGTCGGAAAGCGGGAGCATTTGCTGCATCCAGGCGGGATTTCGGCTCAATCGTCCGAAGAACATAGCGATGGCTTCGGTTGTAAAAATGTGTGCCGGCTGTCTAAGCAGATATGGTACATTCGGGTCATTGTATTTGTCATAAATGGCGTGTCCAAGCTCGTGAAGAATTGTTTCCATCCAGTTTTCATTATTTTTTAGGTTGCACAATATTCGGACGTCGCCTTCTCTATCAATATTGGTGCAGAAGGCGTGCGGGTTTTTGCCTTCGCGTTCGTAAAGGTCGCTATTTGCAAGAACGGATTCCACCGGCAGCCCAATCGAGGCGTAAAAGCTGGTAGCTAATTCTTTGACGTCTTTATCCTTGTAGTATTTATCCAAATCCACCTCATATACCAGCGGGGTTTCCTGGAAGAAGGGGTCGTGATAGTGCCAGGGCATAAGCTCGGAGACCTCGACACCATATTTATCAGCCAGGATTTGGTCCAAATCGGCCTTTAATTTTGCAAACGGCTCATTGGTCAATTCGTATAGTTCGTTGAAAATTCTGTCAAGCTCGCTTACATCCTGCTCGCCGGTTGTTAAAGCAAGCGTGTGGAAATTATCGAAGCCGAGTTTTTTTGCAGCTTTATTTCGCAACTTAACCAGGCGAATTAAATCATCAGCGACCACAGGGCCAACCTGCTTGCTTGCGAGCCAGGTGAGTTTTCTTTTATCCGAGTCGGTTTCTGTTTTCAGGATTTCTTTAATCTCGTTAGTGGTTACCTTTTTGCCTTCGATGCTGCCGCGAAATGTGCTGAAGTTTTTTTCGATTTCAGTGCCGAGGTCGACGATTTCTTTCAGGAGCTTTGGCTCTATCTGATTGGCGAGATAAGCGTTGTGCAGGACGAGCAGTTGCCGAGCTAATAGCGGGTCTTTCACATTTCCGGAATCTTTCAAACCTTTTAGAAGTGTAAAGTCCTTAGGACTGCTATAGACCTTTCGTATTTTGAGCGTTAGCTCACTGACTTTATCATAATCCTCGGGCTTGCCGGTATTTGCAGCTTTCCAGTAGGCAAGACCCGTTTTTTTCTCCAGGGGTTTGACTTTTCGCACATGAGTTTGGATGAATTTTTGCAATTGTTTTTCTTCTGTTTGAGGAGCACAGCCGGTAATAAAGACAATTGCATTTAACAGCAAAGAAATGATTTTAAGATTCTTCATTGCTTAACGCCCCTTTCTTAATGTCATGTCAGATGTTTATTTGTTAAGGATAATATCGTCTTAAAGTTGTGAAATCAAGCAGATTTTTCGTGGCGAGAGCTGTCGAGAAGTTGAATTAGTGGTTTATTTTTCGCATTCCATCATTTCTTATTTGATGCAGGAAGAAATATAGTTAATATATTATTGTTTTGCTATGCAAAAGTAAGTGGATAGTATTTGAGGCTGTTAACTTATGGCTAAAAGCGAATATCTGACAGCACCGGTTCCGTCAAAGAAGATGCCTTCGGGGATTCCCTATATTCTTACTAACGAGGCGTCTGAGCGTTTTGCGTTTTATGGGATGACATCTATTTTAGTTATCTTTATGACGACGTATTTGCAGGGGCGCGATGGCTCATTGGCGGTGATGGGTGAGGAACGAGCCAAGGCATATTTTCATGTGTTCAGGTCGGCAGTATATTTTATGCCTCTAATTGGTGCCATTATTTCCGATATCTGGTTCGGGAAGTTCAGGACAATTCTTTGGTTTAGCATTGTTTACTGCTTTGGATTTCTGGCGTTGGTATTGGATATTAGCCGCCTGGGTTTGGTGATTAGCCTGATATTAATGGCGATTGGTTCAGGGATTATTAAGCCCTGCGTTTCCGCAAATGTAGGAGACCAGTTTGGAAAAAGCAATGAACATTTAATATCGAGAGTTTATCACTGGTTCTATTTTTCCATTAATCTTGGTGCGTGCATATCGATGTTTTTGTGTCCCTGGCTCCAGAATCGGTTTGGCCCTCGCATGGGTTTCGGTGTACCGGCTGCGTTTATGTTTTTAGCGACAATTGCATATTTATTGGGTAAATGGAAATTCGTGCATATTAAGCCGGCGGGTACAAGCTTAATTAAGGAAACATTTACCGGTGAGGGATTACGGCTTATCGGCAGACTTTCGGTAATTTATATATTAGTTGCGATGTTCTGGTCGCTTTTTGACCAGTCACAATCGGCGTGGGTTTTGCAGGCAGAGGATATGAACCTCCATTGGCTGGGCTTTACGTGGCTTCCTGAGCAGCCTCAATCGATAAATCCCTTTTTAATTATGGTTATGATTCCTCTGTTTTCCTACGTTATTTATCCTGCGATAAACAAGGCATTTCCGTTAACTGCGCTTCGTAAAATTGGTATAGGTATGTTTGTTGCATCATTGTCATTTGTTGTGTCAGCTTTGATTGAGGCACAAATTTCTGCCGGTGGTAAACCCAGTATCGGCTGGCAGTTTGTTGCATATGTTATACTTACCGCCGCCGAGGTAATGGTTTCGATAACCTGTCTGGAATTTTCCTATACGCAGGCACCTAAGAAGATGAAATCATTTATTATGGCGGTGTTTTTATTGTCTATAACCTTAGGCAATGCCTTTACGGCTGCGGTCAATTATTTCATCGAAAATCCGGATGGCACCCGCGGGCTTCCCGGAGCCAGCTATTACTGGTTCTTTGTGATTGCGATGTTTGTCACAGCGGTTTTGTTCATACCGATTGCTAAACGGTATCGAGGCAAGAGTTATATTCAGGACGAGGGGCCGGCGGAAACTTAGGATGTTAGATCCTGCGTAAAACGGGGAGCTGAATATTTTGAGAATACTTCACTGGTATCTGCTTTTGTATCATTGGTGTCAGGGGGATTATTTGGCTCAGCGTGTTCGGCTGGGCCTCGCGTTTTCTTCTCATCGCCCTGCAGGCACCAGTTAATGGCTTGTTCCGTGGATTGTGGGCCGTCTTTTGTGGCCACTACGTTATGAACCAAATCGCACCACCAGCAGATATATGATATGTTTGCCTGTTGAGATTGTCTGTTCAGGCCTATTTCTTTTGCGAAGGTGTTTTGAGAAATTGGTGTAGCGCATATTATAAGAGCTACGAAACTCAATACAAGAAAACCTGCCAGAAAGCCCAGTATAGGAGCGAAAAGTACATCAGCTATTTTTGGGAAAGAGACATTGAATTGGCCTGTAATAAACGTATAAGATATACCATATAGAATGAAGAAAACTCCTAAAGCAATCACTGCCAAGAGCAGCGCTTTTGTACAGGAGAGTTCTCCCGCTGCCGGGACAAACTCAGTAATTACCGGGGCCAGAAAAACAGCAATATAAATTGAGATTAAGATATTGAACAGCATTGTCCATGTATCGAAGAAGCCCAGTTTAATTGCGAACCAGGCAAAAAGCGCACCAACTAATATGGCAGTCCAAAATATCATAAAACTTATCCTACAACCCTTTTTAGTTCCTGCAGAGTTGTTATTCCGGCAGTTACTTTTCTCAATGCCTCTCCCCTGAGGTTAGACTTGTCTTTTTTTGTGCCTTCAGTTTTCAATTGGTTTATCAGGGATTTATTGTTTGCGATATCAGCCTTCAAACGGTCGGTTACAACCATAACATCTAAAATTGCCATTCTTCCAAAATAACCGGTACTACCACAATATTTGCAGCCCACAGCTTCAAAGATATTTGTATAATCTATTCCTTTTGCCTGTAATCCCTGGACCATAGTCTGGGTTAGTTGTGCCGGTCTTTTACAATGCTCACAAAGTTGCCTGAGCAACCTTTGAGAAACCATAAGACTCAATCCCGAAGACAACAAAAGTGAAGATATTCCCAAATCTAGGAGTCTGACAATTGCGCTAGCATTGCTGTCACAGTGTATAGTAGCCAGGACGAGATGGCCTGTCTGGGCGGCCCTGAGCGATATCTCTGCTGTTTCCTCATCACGAATTTCCCCGACACATATCACGTCCGGGTCCTGTCTTAAAATACTTCGTAAAGTTTTTGCGAAAGTAATATCGGCTTTTGGATTAATTTCGATTTGACTTGCCTGTGGTAAAAAGGCCTCAATCGGGTCTTCCACTGTGATGACATTGTGTGTAAAGCGGTCGATTTGATTCAGCATTGCGTACATTGTAGTGGTTTTCCCGCTGCCGGTAGGCCCGCAGACCAGCACCATGCCGGACGGTTTGTTTATTGCACTTTCGATGATTGAATATTGCTTATTTGTTATTCCGACATCGTTGAGTTTAGACGTGCCGGCATTTTGGTTCAAAACCCTAATCGATAGTTTCTCTCCATTAAGGACGCCCGCACTTGCGACCCGAAATGAAGCGGTTGTTCCGGCCCTTTTTGCAGTGAAGGCGCCATCCTGAGGTCTTCTTTTTTCGGAGATGTCCATATTTGAGACGGCTTTTATACTATTTACAACTGCCTTGCAGGTATCAGTATTGAGGTGCTTTACTGTTCTCAATACACCATCTATTCTTAGCCTTACAGTGTATATTGCATTGTCCTTCGGGTCGATAAGGATGTCGCTTGCCCGATAGTCAAGGGCATCTGCGATAATTTTCTCGGTCATGTCAAGAACGTGGCTGTCTTGCTGCCTGCTGTCGCTGTGCCCGTATATTTCCTTGAGGTCGTGGCCTGATGAATCAAGCAGTCTGATAGCCGAATCGTCCTTGCGGAGTGAGTGGCCGCGGATGCCTCCGATAGCGTTTTTTACCTGTTGTATAATGAGCACGAATATATTATCGCCGCTTTTAGAGGACTTTTTTGCTACATCTACTATCAGCAGTATAATTAATAGAAGCGGGCCTGTAAAAAGAGTAAAGATGTAGGCAATTGATTTGTATTTTTTTGGCACTAAGGGGCTAAACTGAACATATTGAACGAGATATAGACAAAGATATACCCATACAACAAGCACCAGAAGCTTAATAGGATTAAAAGGCAGCGTTATAGAAGATGGGACCGGATTGACCTGGGCGGGGAATAACCAAGATGAACTTAATGAGAATGCTTGTATAAATTCAAGTATCTGCATAAATTCTCTTCCGCAATAAAAACAGAGAATAAACTGCTCGCACAACTATATTATTATGTTTTGCCGACCTTTGCAAGTAAAAAAAGCTTTGTAAGGTGGATTTTTTAAGGCGTGGGTGAGCTTAAAGGTCCTCAAGCTCGGTCAAGCCGGAATCGGATTCATCAAATTCAAGCTCAGCGAAACTGTCCTGCTCTGCTACAATCTCGGCTTCAGGTTGTGCTTTTCCTTTTTTGGGTGGTTTTTGCGGCGGCATTTCGGGCGGCACAATCTTTGTTGGTTGGCCGTCAATTTGTAATAAAAATATCAGGGGACCTATCTTAAGGTAGTCACCGGATTTTGCCGTTGCATCATCTATGCGTTTGCCGTTAAGGCATGTTCCATTTCGCGATTTCAGGTCACGGATTTTCAGAGTGTCGTTATTTACAATTATTTGGCAGTGCTTTCTGGAGACGGACATGAGGGGTATGCATAAATCACAATCCTGGCGACGGCCGATAACTGTGAGGTGGCTCGGCATCGGAAAAGCTTTCTGTGAGCCGTCTTTTTTGAATAGAATCAGATTTATGTCCATTATAGTTTGCTTTCTAAAAAGTTAAATATCGCAACTTTTATATTTATTATAACACAAAAAACGAACAGTAACAACAGAAATCCGTACGACAAGTTGGTGTTGACGGGTCGGGCTTGGTGTGATAGATTCATATAACTTTTTGTTAATTCAGTAGTTACAATATTTAAGATGATTTAGCGTGTAGGATGTATTGTGTGGTATATCTTATGTTATGTGTTTAACCATCACTTGGTTATTGAATGTTGAAAAGACTAAGACTTGACAATATTGGTCGATTAGATATATTTTACGTGTGATTATGAGGGATTTGTGTACTGGATAAATCTATGGCACAAGCGACACTGCCCGATGGCAGCAAATTAGAGATTGCTGAGGGCATAACGTTAAAACAATTATCAGAGCGAATAGGGCAGGGATTGGCAAAGGCGGCCATAGCTGCAAAAGTAAATGGGCAATTGGTAGATTTATCCACACCTGTCAGCGGCGATATAGCCGTTCAAATCATAACGTCCAAAGATGAAGAAGGCCTCGATGTGATGCGTCATAGCTGCGCGCATATTATGGCTGATGCGATATGCAATATCTGGCCGGATGCGAAGCTGGTCTATGGACCTACTGTTGAAGACGGATTTTACTATGATATCGACCTCGATGAGCCGATTCGGCCGAGCGATTTCGAACGAATAGAAGAAAAGATGCACGAAATCGTCGAAGCGGACAAGCCGTTTATCCGCAAGGAAATGAGCAAAGCCGAAGCACTTAAGAAATTAACCGGTGATAAGTATAAGACCGACAATATAGCGCATGCAGATAGCGATATTATTAGTTTCTATTCGCATGGCGATGATTTCGAGGATTTGTGCCGGGGGCCGCATGTACCGAGCACGGGTAAGGTCGGAAGCTTTAAGATAATGTCTGTGGCCGGTGCTTACTGGCACGGTGACCCGACACAAAAGATGCTTCAGCGTGTCTATGGCACCTGCTGGCCGGGTGAAAAAGAGCTGGACGACTATCTGCACAGGCTTCAAGAGGCGAAGAGGCGTGACCATCGTGTGTTGGGCAAACAACTGGATTTATTTAGCTTCAACGAGGCGGGTCCAGGATTTGCGTTTATTCATCCCAAAGGAACGATTATCTGGAATGCTATCGTGGATTACTGGCGCGGCATGCATAATAGATACGGCTATCAGGAAATCCAGACTCCTATTATTCTTAACGAAGAGCTGTGGCACAGGAGCGGGCATTGGGACAATTATAAAGAGAATATGTATTTTACCGAGTTCGATGATACGAGCTATGCGATAAAACCGATGAATTGTCCGGGCGGCTGTCTGATTTACAAGACGAGGCAGCATTCATATCGCGAATTTCCGATGCGGATTGCCGAGCTTGGTCTGGTTCATCGCCATGAGGCCAGCGGCGTTATGCACGGATTATTCAGGGTAAGACAGTTCACACAGGATGATGCCCATATATTTTGTGTGCCTGAGCAGATAGAGGCCGAGATAATAGGCGTGATTGAACTAACCTTTGAGATATACCGGGCCTTCGGATTCGAGGATTTTCATATCGAACTATCGACAAAGCCGGAAAAGCATATCGGCTCGGATGAGATTTGGGATACGGCTACGAATGCCTTAAAAGATGCCCTGAGACACAAGGAGATTGAATATAAAATTAATGAGGGAGACGGTGCATTTTACGGGCCTAAAATAGATTTTCATATTCAAGACTGTCTAAAACGGTCTTGGCAGTTAGGCACGATTCAATTGGATTTTTCTATGCCGGAGCGTTTCGGCCTTGTATATACCGATAAAGATAATACCGAGAAAACTCCGGTTATGATTCACAGGGCGGTTTTGGGTTCTTTTGAGAGGTTCATTGGGATTCTTATAGAGCACTACGGCGGGAATCTGCCTCTGTGGCTTTCGCCGGAGCAGGTGAGAGTGTTACCGATAAGTGAGAAAAGTAACGATTATGCAGGAGTAGTTCAGAGCAAGCTGAAAGATACGCAACTACGTTGTGGTTGCGATTGCTCGGATGAAAAGATAAATTCCAAGATTGCCAAGGCCCATAGCGAAAAGCTGCCCTATATGTTGGTGGTCGGCCCTAAAGAGGCAGAATCCAATACGGTCAATGTAAGAATCCAAGGGGTGAAAGAAAATAAGACCGTTGGAATTGAGGAGTTTTTAACAACGGCAAAACGTAAAATTGCCGATAAAGATACAGATTTGGCGTTTTTTGCCACCAGGACACAAAGGCACTAAATTTTTGTTTTTTTTACTTTTAATTTCTTAGTGTCTTCGTGACTTTGTGGCTAAAAAGAGAAAGGTAAGGTGGTGTATAATCGGTAAACGAGGCTTAAAGGTAAATGGAGGGATAAAGGCCCGAGTAATTCGGCTGATTGACGAATCAACCGCTCAAAGCGGGCTTGTAAATAGAGATGAGGCACTTGAAAGGGCTCGTGAGCTTGGTCTTGACCTTGTGGAAGTAGACCCAATGAGCGACCCACCGGTCTGCCGGATAATGGACTACGGCAAGTGGCTTTATCAGCAAAAGAGAAAGAGCCGCGATGCTCATAAGAAAAGCAGTCGTCATACTGCAACACTGAAGGAAATCAGGCTAAGGCCTGAGACCGACAAGCACGACCTGGATATTAAGGTCAATCATGCTCGTGAGTTTCTTCAGAAGGGCCACAAAGTACAATTCACAATGCTCTTCCGCGGCCGGCAGTTGCTGCACAGAGACCGGGGTTTTCAAATGCTTGAGGAGATTACCGAATCGCTGGAAGATTTGGCAAAAATCGAGCGGCCCAGCAGGATGTCCGGCAGGCGTATGACACTGCTGCTTGTGCCCAAATAGTTCTCTGTTAGTGTGTTTTTTCGGTAGCCGGCTTTGTCTTGATATAGGGCGTATAATAACCTTGGAGACAGAGTAGCAAGGGTTGTGCAGGGGGTTTCTGTTGTTTTAACGGGTGAGGACTTGTGTTCTACAGGGCAGATTTGAGTTGGTTATAAGCGGAGGATAGCGATATGGGAAATCAGTTTTTTTAAGAGGTGAGGGATTTTTAATGAGTTTTCCGAGAGTCAGGTTGCGAAGATTACGCAGCAGTGATGCTATGCGAAGACTGGTACGCGAAACTTTTTTCAGCGTCGATGATTTGGTCTATCCAATATTTATCCGCGAGGGTAGGGGGCTTAAAGAGCCAATAAAGTCGATGACGGATTGCTTTCATTTTTCGCCGGATACGGTTGCAGCCGAGGCGGCTGAAGTTGCAGAGCTGAGGATACCTGCGGTTTTACTTTTCGGCCTGCCGGACAAAAAAGATGAAAGGGGCTCTGCGGCCTGGGCCGAAGACGGCGTTGTGCAAAAGGCAATCGGCGAAATCAAAAAAGCTGCACCAGAGCTTCTTGTAATAACTGATGTCTGCCTTTGTGAATACACTTCGCACGGCCATTGCGGTGTTATCAAAGACGGCAAAATCGATAACGACGCCACCTGTGAATTATTGGCCAAGGTCGCACTTTCGCACGCCCAGGCAGGCACCAATATTGTAGCTCCATCGGATATGATGGACGGCCGGGTCAAATATATCCGCGAGGCACTGGAGGAAAATGATTTTCACGATGTTGCTATTATGTCGTACGCAGCCAAATACGCCTCTGCCTTCTATGGGCCATTTAGAGATGCCGCTGAATCGGCGCCTGATTCTGCCTTTGCAGGGACAGCCCTTGCAGACCGAAAGACCTATCAGATGGATTTTGCCGATGCCGGGCAGGCGATGGCTGAGATTGCACTGGATATCGAAGAAGGGGCTGATATCGTGATGGTTAAGCCGGCTTTGTGTTATCTTGATATTATTTATCGCGCCAAACAGCGTTTCGATTGTCCCATTGCCGCCTATAACGTCAGCGGTGAATATATGATGGTAAATTCAGCTTCCGCCGAGGGGCTTTTGGATAAACAATCAGCGATGCTTGAGATGCTTACCTCCATAAAACGCGCCGGTGCTGATATTTTAACTACATATTTTGCAAAAAAGGCAGCAAAATTGTTATCGAAATAAACGCCGCAATAAATTACGGGTCTAAGTATTTTTGGATTCCGTATCAAGTACGGAATGACAAGGGAATCAGATTTTTCTATTGAGTGCTGTGAGGATTTTTTGGCCGCCGGAGGAGAGGAGCTCTTTTGCGAGCTTTTCGGCTGCGGATTTTGCCTGGTCAAGAGGAGCGGTGATTGAACGCTTTACGTAATTTTTTCCTTCGACATCACAAATAACAGCGTCGAGCGTTATGGATTCGACAAGCTCACCATTAATAGTATCGTTTTGAATCTCTGAATATACGCCGAGAGGTATGCTGCATCCGCCGTGCATAACTTGCAGTACGCGCCGCTCGGTCTCGACTGCGATTCGAGAATTTTTATCGTCGATTTGCGAAACCAATTCAGCCAACTCGTTATCCTCAACACGGACTTGTACAGCAAGAGCACCCTGGGCAGGGGCAGGGATGAATTTTTTGGGGTCAAAGCAAAATGAGATTTTATCACTAAGGCCGAGCCGGTTCAGGCCTGCACAGGCGACGACTATTGTGCTAACCTGGCCCTGGGTAACTTTGCGGACCCTTGTTTCGACATTTCCACGCAAAGGCACACATTCTATATCGTCTCGTAGAAGTCGCAATTGCGCAATTCTTCGCAAGCTGGATGTGCCGACAGCAGCACCGGCAGGTAAATCATCGATAGAGGCCAACTTTTGCGATGCGACGACGGCATCTGCGGGTGATTCGCGCTTCGGTACAGCGGCGATGAGCAAGCCTGCTGTAAGGGCTGTTGGTAAATCCTTGTAACTGTGAACAGCCAGGTCGGCCCGGCCATCGAGCAATGCCCTTTCAACCTCAGTAGTAAAAAAACCCATAGAACCGGTTTTGTACAAAAAGTCCGTCTTGTCGCTGTCGCCCTTTGTCGAGACTTCGATGATGGAACACTCGATATCCGGCTGGATTTGCCGAAGCAATTTGATGACTTCCTCGGATTGTATCAGGGCCAGCTTGCTTGCCCGGCTGGCGAGCCTTATGTGTTTCATTTTGTCCCTTCAAGAATTAGCCACGAAGACAGTGAAAATCACGGCCAAGATGGCCGTGCTACTCTCGGTGGCTTTGTGGCTAAAATACACCAAAATCTTCTTATATTCAAGTATCTTGCTCCACACCAGCAGCAGTGATGGGATTTTGTTGCGTTTATGGGCTGAAATTATTACAGTAAGGTTGAAAAAAATGAAATATGAGCTTTCCAATAATGAAAAGCGTATACTGGCAGTCCTGCAGGATGGATTTCCGATAAGCCGGACGCCCTACAAAGATATGGCTGAAAAGGTCGGTATTGGCACGGAAGAGCTTTTGGCTGTGCTTGGAGACTGGAAGCGGCAGGGCAAAATCCGGCGAGTCGGAGCGATAGTGAATCATTACAAAATCGGCCTGGCAGCCGGTGCGATGATTGCCTGGAAGGTTGAACCGGAGCGTATCGAGCACGTAGGTAAAATATTAGCAGGATTTGAAGAGGTCAGCCATTGTTATGAGAGACAAACCGCTGAGAACTGGCCTTATAATATATATACAATGGTTCATGGGGCGACTGCAAAAGATATCGAGCAGACAGTTAGCCGTATGAGCGAGGCGTGTGGGATTTCTGACTATCGCATACTGGTTACGGAAAAGGAACTCAAAAAGGCGCCGCCGAAGTATATTATATAGTCGCAAAATGAAAGGCAGGGGTAAAAGGGATGTTTGAACTGCCGGTATCGGAAACAATCATGTTTGCCGTTGTTGTTGTGATATATTTTGCAGCGGCGGTTGCAGGTGTTTTGCAGTTACTTGTTTGTGGAGAAAAATGCAGGCGTTTTCTTTTGCCTCTTGTCTCGCTGGCGGTTGTGCTGGAGGCGGTGTTCTTAATATTTCGGGCTGTCGAGCTAAAGGCCGTACCGCTGACGGGACTTTTCGAGTCGATGATTGTTCTTACTATCGTATTTGGGCTGGTATTTCTTTTTCTCAGTATCGCCATTGAGCAGGTATGGTTTGGCTCGGTGATGGTGTGGGTGATTTTTGCTTTGATTTTGATGGCGGCAGTTGTTGCTAGGCCGGCCTCGGAGCCCCATAAAATAGCAGCTACACCCTGGGCGATTGCTCACGGTATCGCGATGGTTCTCGGCGGGGCGTCGATTACGTTTGCGGCGGCTAACGCATTTGTTTATTTATTAGGCAAACACAGGCTCAAGCAAAAGAAGGTTATGCAGGTTCTCGGCAAAGTGCCTAATATCGAGAAGCTCGAGCGGATGATGGTTTTTGGGATAAGAGCCGGCTTTGTACTGGTTACGATAGGATTGATAAGCGGTGTGGGCCTTATATTACTTTTGGGGACAGGTATCACCGTTTGGCTGACCGATGGAAAGGTTACCCCTATTATTGCAGCGTGGGTTCTTATGGGAATTATGCTTATTTTTAATCGTCAGCTTTTATTTAAAGGCAGCTTTAGGGCGTATATAACGATAGCGGTCTTTATACTTATTCTGTTTGCGGTCTTGGGAGCGACGATTTTAGGTACGACTCAACATAATTTTGCAGGCTATTAGTGCGATGGAATTGAGACAGCGATGAAGATTTTAGTTGCAGGACTAAATCATAAGACAGCTCCGATAGATATTCGTGAGAAGCTGGCCTTCGACGCCGACAAGACAGTGCGTGCGTTGAGACAGCTGAAGAACAGATTTCACGAAGCGGAGTTTGTATTGCTGTCAACGTGCAATCGTGTCGAGTTATATTGTACCTGCGAATACACGGAGAAAATCGGAACCAATATGATAGCTGATTTTTTCTCCGAGTTTCACAGTATTGCAGAGACGGAATTTCGCCAATTTATGTATTTCTATGAAGATGAAGATGCGGTTAGACATTTGCTGACTGTTACGTCGAGTCTGGACAGTATGGTGGTTGGTGAGCCGCAGATAATCGGGCAGGTCAAAGACAGCTACCGCCTTGCCTGCTCTGTTCAGTGCACCGGGAAGGTCCTGAATCGTCTTTTTCACTGTGCCTTTGCAGCCGGCAAGAAGGTATATACGACAACCTCGATATCGCAGGGGCGAGTGAGCGTTGCGGGCGTTGCGGTGGAGCTGGCCAAGCAGCTTTTTGCCGACGTTTCATCAGCGAAAGTTGTTGTAATTGGTGCCGGCGAGATGGGGGAGCTGATTGTCCAGCATCTTTACAAGGCCGGTTGCAGAGATATAACGATTGTCAACAGGTCTTATGAGCGGGCTTCGGATGTCGCGAAGCGATTTTCTGTCTCTGCCGGGAAGTGGGAAGAGCTTCAAGAGCAGATAGCCGGTGCCGATATCGTGATATCCTCAGCAGCGGGGACCGAATTCCTTTTTGACAGGGCATCATTCGAGGAAATAATTGAGAAGCGGCGAAAGGGAACGCTTTTGATTATAGATATTGCTGTGCCGCGAAATTTCGAGCCGTCTATAAATGAAGTACAGGACGTGTACCTTTATAGTATCGACGACCTTTCCGAGGTAGTTTCGCAGAATCTCAAGGCCCGCGAGGTTGATATTGCCAGAGGTATGGAGATTATCGAAGAAAACATAACTGAGTTTATGGATTGGTTCGGGGCAAGAGACATAGGGCCTTTGATAGGGCAGATGAAGGAGAAGTTTGCCCGGATAAGCAGAAGTGAGCTGGAGCGGTTTTTTGTCGGGGCAAGAAAGGATGCCGACTGCAGGGAAGTGCTCGAGACGATGGTGAACCGGGTTGTCAATAAGCTTCTGCATTGCGTGATAGAGAATATCGATACCGTGGCGAAGGAAAGCGGCACCGCTGAGGCGGCAAGGCTCGCCGATAGTATTGTTCGGCGGGCGGAAGAGATTTCATCCTCCACAGGACGCCTGCCGGCGGAACCGGACAGTAAGGAGGATACGCAGTCGTGAAGGAGGACGCAAGGTCGAAGCAAATCCTGAGACTTTTATTCTGGGAGACGACGATAAAGTGCAATCTGGCCTGTGCGCACTGCCGGCGTCTGGAGTCGAACGAAGCGGCTGTTAGAGATTTATCGACCGAACAGGCAGAGAATTTGATAGAGCAGTTGGCCCAGCTGGGTAAGGCTCAGCCGATGATGCCGGTTTTGGTTTTTTCAGGTGGTGAGCCGCTCTGTCGTGAGGATTTGTTTGAGCAGATTGCTAAGGCAAAGTCGCTTGGGATTGTCCCTGCGCTTGCGACTAATGGAACATTGATAGATGCAGAAGTGGCTGAGAGAATACGTGAGAGCGGCATTGCAAGAGTTGCGGTAAGCCTCGATGGTGCAACGGCTGAGGTTCATAATAAATTACGGCAGTTGGAAGGCTCCTTTGAGAGAGCGATTGAGGGAATCGGGCATCTTCGTGATAAAAGTATGCCTTTTCAGATAAATGTTACTTTAACAAAACATAATGCCGGGCAGTTAGAGGATGTTTACGAATTGGCCAAATCCCTCGGTGCGGTAGCGGTGCATATATTTATGTTAGTTCCGGTTGGCTGTGGACAGGTCCTGGCCGAGACGGATATGCTTTCGCCCCAGCAAAATGAACAGAAAATGCTCGAGATTTGCAAACTGGATGACCGTGGTGAGCTGCAGATAAAGGTAACCTGCGGGCCTCATTATGAGCGAGTCATCAGAGAGCAGGGTTTGCACCAGTTGCGTGCCGGAGCAAAGAAAACCAGCGATGCAATTCCGGGCAGAAGCGGGCATAAGGGAGTATCGAGAGGATGCCTTGCAGGTCTTGGTGTGCTGTTTGTAGGGCATCAGGGGGATGTGTTTCCGTGTGGTTATTTGCCTGTAAATTGCGGCAATATTCTAAAAGATAGACTTTCAGATATATGGTACGACAACGAGGACCTTGCGCGAATGCGGGATAGTAACAAGCTTGAAGGCAAGTGTGGTATTTGCGGCTACAGGCAGGTATGCGGCGGCTGTCGTGCCAGGGCATATGCTGCTACGGGTAATTATATGGCTGAGGAGCCGTTTTGTGCATACATTCCGCCCGAAGCAGTTAGTTGATTCTTTGGTTTTTAGGATTTGCCTATGATAAATATCAGCAAATTATATTGTGGTGAGGTTACACCGGGTGACTGGCTTCGCTACGGTGAAGAGGGTTCGGGCGGAGAGGTTGTACCAAAAAGCGCCTCGCAGAGACGGCCTATCGTTGTTTGGAATATTACGCGAGCATGTAATCTAAAGTGCGTGCATTGCTATAACGATAGCGGCGCTGAAAAGGCCGACGATGAGCTGTCAACCGAAGAGGCAAAAGCTGTGTTGGACGATTTGGCCCAGTTCGGTGTGCCGTCGGTTTTGTTTTCAGGCGGGGAGCCATTGATGCGGGACGATTTATTCGAGCTGATTGGATATGCGGTTGAAAAGGGTCTGCGTACGGTTATCTCAACTAATGGGACATTGATAACAGATGAGGTAGCCAGGAAGATAAAACAGCAGGGAGTTTCGTACGTTGGTATCAGTCTCGATGGTATAGGGAAGGTCAACGATGAATTCAGGGGTGTAACCGGCGCTTTTGACAGGGCGGTGAAGGGAATAAAAAACTGTCAGGATGCCGGTGTGCGCATCGGCCTTAGATTGACTTTAACTAAAAGAAATATCGAGGATTTGGAGAATTGGTTCGATTTTTTCGAAGCAAATAATATTGAGCGGGCTTGCTTTTATCACTTTGTACCGAGCGGCAGAGGAGGGGCTATGACAGATGAAGCACTTACTCATGCTCGGACAAGAGATGCGGTTGAAAAGATTTTAGCCAAGACAAAACAGTTCAAACAGGCAGGGCGAAAAACAGACATATTGACTGTCGATAACCATGTTGATGGTGTTTATGTGTATCTGAAATTGCTCAGGGAGGAGCCGAGCAGGGCGGCTGAGGTCTGGAAACTATTGATATGGAACGGCGGTGGGCTGTATAGCAGCGGAGTTGGAATCGGCTGTATTGATTTTCACGGCAAGGTCCATCCTGACCAGTTTTGGCAGCATTATACTCTTGGCGATGTGCGGGAGAGACCTTTTAGCCAGATATGGATGGATACGGGCGACCGGCTGCTTCGGGGATTGAAGGACCGGCGAAGTTTTATAAAGGGTAGATGTCGACTTTGTAAATTTTTCGATGTTTGCGGGGGCAGCTTGAGGGTACGGGCGGATTTGCATTTTGGCGACCCGTGGGCACCGGAGCCGGCCTGTTATTTGACGGACACCGAAATCGGCTTGGATACTGAGAAGCAGGTGGAATTGAAACGCAGCGGCGAAGTGTTCCCGATGCCCGATTAGATTAAATGGTTAATTACCAATTACCAATTGCGGACGGCTGTGATTGTTTTATAAAAATCTTTCTGCTTGTGTTCGGTTGAGATAAAGCAGGCCTCGAATTGTGATGGGGGTAGATAAATACCGGCTTTCAGCATAGCAGTATGAAATTTTGCATACATTGCAGTGTCGGACTTTGCCGCTGATGTATAATCGGTTACCGGGCCGGAATTAAAAAACACAGTGAACATCGAACCGATGTGGTTTATTGTATGTTTTATGTTGCGTTTTTGCAGTTCCCGGCCGATACCTTCACAAAGTTTTTTAGTAGAACGTTCGAGAGCGGGGTATGGTTTTTTCGATTTAAGTAATTTTAATGTTGCGATGCCGGCTGCGACGCAGACCGGATTTCCTGAAAGGGTGCCGGCCTGATAGACTGGACCCTGTGGTGACAAGTTATCCATCAGCTTCTGCTTGCCGCCGCAGGCGCCTATAGGAAATCCGCCGCCGATTATTTTGCCTAAGCAGGTCAGGTCCGCTTTTACTCCAAAAAGGTTTTGGATGCTGCCGTATTTGATTCTAAAACCGGTGATTACCTCGTCGAAGATTAATATACTTTTATATTTGTTGCACAATCTTCTGATAGTTTTTAAGAAGCCGCGTTCTGGCGATACAACTCCCATATTGCCTGCAATGGGCTCGACTATAACGGCAGCGATTTTGTCCTTGTATTTATTAAATGTTCTTTCAAGCATTTCCGTGTTGTTGTAGGGCAAAGAAAAAGTATGTTTTGTAAAATCTCTTGGTACGCCGGGACTGGATGGTGTGCCAAATGTCATTGCACCGGAGCCGGCTTTGACAAGCATATAATCGACGTGGCCATGATAACAACCGATGAATTTGATAACCTTATCTCGTCCGGTTGCTGCGCGTGCAAGTCGAATTGCGGTCATTACTGCCTCGGTGCCGGAATTGACGAGGCGGACCTTTTCGACGGAGTCGATGGCTTCGACAATCATTTTGGCAAGCTGCGTTTCAAGCTCGGTTGGAATTCCGAAGCTGGTTCCTTTGGCCATTACTTTTTTGACGTAGTTTAGGACCTGGGTGTTTGCATGCCCAAGTATCATCGGGCCCCAGGAAAGACAGTAGTCGATATATTTATTGCCGTCGGCGTCATAAAGGTATGGGCCTTTTGCCTTATCGATAAATATGGGCATATTGGCGACTGCCTTGAAGGCACGAACGGGACTATTGACTCCGCCGGGGATTACCTTTATCGCATCCTGAAATAACTTATTGCTTTTTTGAGATTTGCTCATTTGAATCTTGCTTCCTATGTGTCTCGCGGCCGAGGCATAATCTCGGCATCGATGCCGTGTTTTTTTGCTTCGGCCAGTGTCGGAAGGCCGAGACAATAGGCCTTGATCGGGCTACGCCGGGCTTCGCCTTGACGAGTATGTGTCGGCACTTTGCCGAATTTCTTCACAAATGCCCTGACAACAGAGCCGCTGGTGAAAAGTATTATGTCGATATAATCAAAATCGATGTCTGCCGGCTCTATCTCGATAGTTTTATAAACCGCAACTACCTCAACCGCTGCACCGAGTCGGGTCAGGCCTTCTGGCAGTTCGGATGAGGCAACCTCGGCTCTCGGCAGAAGGACTTTCTTGTTTTTCATATCTAAAGAGCTGAATTTTTCGAGCAGGCCTGCGCTAGATTCGGTGTCCGGGACCAAGTCAGCTAATATGCCGGAAGCAATAAGCTCTGCGGCGGTGGTTTTGCCAATGGCGGCGACTTTTACTTTGGAAAGTGCTCTGGCATCAAGGCCGGAAAGTCGCAATTGTTCAAAGAAGAACCGAACACCATTGGGACTGGTAAATATCAGCCAGTCGAAAGTGTGGAGCTGTTTTATGTGTTTATCAAGGTATGAATAATCATCGAGGGCTATGCACTTGACTATCGGGCGATGTACGATGATGCCGAGATGTTTGTATTTCTCGGGATGTGTGCCGAGAGCGAGTACCTTTGGTTTGCCGGTGAGCCAGTTCAATTTTTGGTGAAGCTGGACAACCCTGCCGACAATAAAAACAGCAGGGGGGTGCAAATTAGATTCCTGGACTGTCTGAACAAAGTTTTCGAGTGTGCCGGTGATAACTCTCTGGTTATAAAAGGTACCATTTTCAATAGCTGCGATGTCGGTGTTTTTTGGGAAGCCCGCTTTTAGAAGGCAGTCAACGATTTTTTGTATATTTGCAACACCCATCAGAAAAATGATGGTATTTGCCTTGGGTATTTCGATTTCATCCTCGTCCCTTCGATGTCCGGTTACGATAGCGACATTGGAAGTAAAATCGCGATGAGTAGTTGGTATTCCGGCATAAGAAGGCCCGGCCAGTGCGCTGGTGACACCGGGTATGACTTCGAAGTCTATTTTTGCCTCGGCGCAGGCTTCAGCTTCCTCGCCCCCTCGGCCAAATAAAAATGGGTCGCCGCCCTTGAGCCGGACAACGATTTTATCCTCTTTTGCGTTTTCAATCAAAAGCTCGTTTATTTTCTCCTGTGGGAGGGTATGTTTGCCGGCGTGTTTGCCGACGGGTATTAGCTCGGCGGTTGGCCTGGCAAGCGGCAGCAGTTCCGGCGGTATAAGGTGGTCGTAGAGAATGACATCGGCCTGGCAAATTAGCTGATAGCCCTTTAAGGTAATAAGTTCTGCGTCGCCTGGCCCTGCACCAACAAGATAGATTTTTCCATTCGGCATTGAGTCTTGTATAGTGATTTGGTACACTACGGTCAAGCGAAAAGATTAGAACGGAAAGGTTCTTGATGGATAAACTGGACTTATCGATATTGCAGGAGCTTCAGGATGATTTTCCTCTAAACGAAAGTCCTTACAAGCTTATAGCGGACAGATTACAAATTCCAGTCGAGCAGCTTTTGGACAAAGTCAAAAGGATGCTCGATGAAGGAATCATACGAAGGATTGGGGCGAGCTTCGATTCCAACAAACTCGGTTTTAGCAGCACGTTGGCGGCGGTCAGTGTTGAGCAGGGACAAATTGGCCAGGCGGCGGAAATAATAGGTCAATTCCAAGAAGTTACCCACAGCTATCTTCGCGCCGATGTTTTTAATATTTGGTTTACTATTATTGCGGTTGACGATAAAAGGATTGAAAGTATCCTTGAACAAATTCGCAATGCTCTGTCTATTGAAAAATCGCAAGTTCTTAATCTTTCTGTGAGACAGCTCTTTAAGCTCGATGCGCGTTTCGATGTAAAAACTGCATAAACAGAAAGTCGAGTTTTTCAAGTAGCGTAGCTGTGCAGGCCGGAGAAGAGACGAGATAAGTTGACCCAGAGCAGCGTGATTACAATCACAACTACTCCTAAAATTGCAAGGCAGCTTCCGAGCCGCGGATACTTTTTGCCGAACATATATCTTACGTGAAAATATTCTACATATACCAGCCAGGAAGCGAGCGACCAGAGCTCTTTCGGGTCCCAGTCCCAGTAATCCCCCCAGGCGAGTTTGCCCCAAACGCTTCCCATAATCAGACCCAGCGTCAGAAGTGGAAAGCCGAGACAAATCATTTTGTATGTTCCTTCTTCGTAGGATATAAGATTGGTTTCCTCACTTACCGGTTTGGCTTTGAGCTGGCTTATTGCCTGCACCATAGCCTTTGCCATTATTACGTAACCGAGCAGATAAACCGCTACGTGGGGAGTAAACAGCCAGCACTGCAAGGCCGGCGGAAGCCGCTGAGGTTCTGCGTGAAATACGAAGCCGGCGGGGACAAGTAATATCGCTCCAATCAGCATATCTGCTGCCTCGCCGCCGACGCAAAGTAAACGCCTGCAAAAAATCGATAATGGGTAAATCACCATTGACATAGCCAGAAAGACTTCGAAAAGATTCTGAAATGGTACGTGGCGAACGTGATACCACCGATAACCAAAAGAAGCAGTTGCGACGATGAAGCCGGCCAGATACAAGGTCCGTGCTGTTTTTTTAAATCCTGTGATGCAGGCTAAAAAGGCCAAAAAGTATGCTGCAATCGTCAGGTAAATTAATAAACCCTGATATGTATATTTTATTGCCATTTCAATTTTATCTTATTTTTCTTTTTTTATTTTTAGCTGATTGACTATATGCCTTAACCAAAAATGCCAGATTACGCCGAGGCAAAGCATCAGATAGCCGGTATAGACACAATACAGACCCGAATCAGACGTTACCAAAAGAACAGTGTATTTGCCTTCATCGCTGTCGTATGAATGCTGGTAAAAATGGTATCCGCCATAGTGTAGCGGGTGATTTACTTCAATTTTTTTCTCGGCAACGACCTGGCCATCGCGAATCACCTGCAGCTCGCTTACAAAGTCGCTGATAATCCTTTTATAGCTTAGAAGAAGCTCATCGTCGCTTTGGGCATGGCCGGGGAAACGCTCAAAGACGTATCTTGTAGTTGCCTGGCCGTTGGGAGATTGGAACTGTAGTTCAAGGGCCGGGTTTGTGCCGGGGCCGGGGTCATCGATGATGGTTCTGCTCTCGCCGTCGATTGTTATCTTGAAATTCTCGAAGACCCTGATGATTTTTACAGAGCCGAACTCATCGCCCAGGGAAAATTCGATTCCAGCTTCAACTGGTAACATCCAGTTGTCACCTTGTCTGGTTTGAATGTAGAGGTGCTCCGGCTTGTAGTATTCAATTTTGAAATCTTTGAGGGCTATATGAAAGGGAAATTCCGCCTGCTGGTTGTTTTCCAGTATTACACGATTATTCGAGTCGCCCTCGTAGATTTTCATTTGGCCTGTTAGGATTTTGTCGATTCCGAAGAGTTTTTTGCAGAGTTTGTGTCCTGCTTCTGAGCCCAAGATTGCGCCGGCTAAGACAAGAACACAGCCGACGTGAATTAGCAATAGAGCTGGTACACGAAGCAATCGTCGTAATAGCGCGATGCCAATTATCAGTAGCAGGATAAATACCACCCAATAGATAGTTGCTGGAACGCTGTTAAAGAACTCTTTGGCGCGCTGCGAGCCGAGAAATGCACCATAGACTGATAGAAAAGCGAGAATCCCAATGATTACCAAAGCCAACCACATTATACTACGATTAACTTTGTTCACTTTGACTCCATTTCTTATTTAATGACTGCTGTCAGGTCATTATAGGGGAGATGGGTCTGTAGGACTACGCTTTTTTGAAGTTCGTGGGAAATCGTTTTAAGAGATTTTTCTGAGGTCCTGAAAATAACGGAGCTTATAATTTCCGGAGAAATATACTTTAGATGTGTCCTTAATCACTGCTGTTCTTGATTTAAATTTGGCGATTCTTTTTGCAACTTACTGTTTGTCTCATCCATTTGAAAGCCAGTTGTAGAAGGTGGCTGGTGCCTGGAGATAGCCCTGACTAATGCTACAGCAACCCAGATGCCGCTGGCGATAGCGAATAAGGCTCCAATTACCACAAAAATCAGGACAAATGCTTCCATCTTTTACACACCACTTTTAATATTTTCTTTTTCAGTCCAATGACCTGCGACATACGCCAAAAGTGCTGCTATAAGAGCCAAAATAATTGCAGGCACCTTGGTTGCAGAAGGAAAGACGAACTGGAACATTACAGCAACGACAGTGCCGACAACCATTGATAAGATACCGGCAAGAGGGCGCGGACGCTTAATCCAAAGGCCGATTATAAGGGCTGGCAGAATCGCAGGGGCCCAAATGGTATAGCAAACAAGCAGGCCTTTGATAATGCTTGGAACGGCAACTGCGCCGGCAGCTGCGATAGCAGCGATAATAATTGTCGCAAGACGACCAACGTTTAGAGCCATTCTGTCCGTCAGCCCGGCAAACGGCTTGATAATATCTTCGGCAAAGGCCACAGCGCCGGCATTTAGAAGTGAATCGAGACTCGACATAACTACTGATACTAATACGACTAATAAAAGCGCATAGCTGCCGGCAGGCAGTGTTGATTTAACCAGGTTTAGCAGGACATAATCTTCATTTGTGTTTACAGCAATAATGTTTCGAGCCACAACTCCAAGCGATATCATTACCGTAAACCATACTATGCTAAAAGCTCCTGCCAATATAAAACCGTTGCGTGATATTCGCGTTGTTCTGGAGGCCAGCGCCCGGTTTGCATACGGGGGTATAAGGGTTTCACCCAGTAGAAAGGCGGCCACAAGACCGATTATCTCAATCGTCGACATAGAACTAAACCCGCTTCTCGTGGCGGTAGAGGCCTGCTCAATAAAGGTTGCCGCATCGGCTTTGAGATGAAAAGCCAATAAGAATAATAACGTTGCAGGAAGCAGTATTGCAAATGCAGTAAATTGAAAGGCATCGGTTACTACGCTCGCACGCAGTCCTCCGAAAGTCGTATATAATGTAGTTATGCCAACGATTATGATGACAGATGACCAGTGTGGCAGGCCGAATATATCATGTAGTACATCGCCGCCGGCCTTGGCCATAACTGCTGCAAATCCGGCACATAAGCCGACAGAGATGATGCCGGCCACAATTTGGCACTTTCGGTCGTACTTCTGACCTATAGCGTCCCCCAGGGTGTGGCAATCCTTTAGAGCTCTCAGCCGAGGTGCAATAAAAAGCCCGACCACAATGTTTTGCAGTGCATAGGCCAGTCCTACGACCAGAAAGACAAAGCCACTATTAAAACCCCTGCCTACAAAGCCAATTGTGAAACCTGGTCCGACATAAGTAGCAGCGAGACTGCCGAAGACTAATGCCAAAGGAAGAGCGCGCCTGGCGAGAGAGAACTCTGCGAATTGTCGTGCTGCCCGCGCACGGACAGCGACAAAAGTAAGTGCCACCAGGTAGGCCAAGACAACAGCCACAGATAAGACCGTATGCACAGCTTAAATCCTAACTTGATATTCTATACTCTTGGTAATGAAGCTGATTTAGACAGTTTATTCACTTTTATCCTGGTACATTTCCTCCTCCAGCTCGTTGATAGCCTCGTTCAGCTCGGCCTCAGTTCGAATCCATCCAAATCTCGCATCGACAAGAAAAGTCCGGTACCACTGAATCAAATTCTTTGCAAAATCATCATCTTTACAGTAAATACCGAACGATATTTCTCCAGCATGTGCCTTAGCCCTTCTGGGCATCTGTGGAAAGGCAAGCAGAACAGCGGTTCTGGTCAACAGAAATTCCAAGTCGGAAACTTTACTGTTATAAATCCGAATTCTGCCCAATTTAATTGCTTCGGGATACTTGCGGAAAAGAAAACGTGCAGCGTTGGAAAATCCAGGCAGGCTTAAGTTCATAGCACGATGAATTCTTACATCGGGATAATCTTCTATGATTTCATATAGAGCACTGAGATAATCTTCTATCGGCTGTCTTTCGCCTTCAAATAACATACAGGTCCAAAGCTCGCTGTGGCCTGTTGTATCGAGCTGGTCCTGGAGCATTTTCCTGGCAACGTTGTAGGTTTCTTTTCTGCTACCCAATACTTTTAACCGGCGTTCAGTCAGAATCTTTGCCCAGGAAGGCATATCTTTGGGCAGTGTTTCCGGCGGGCAAACACCAAGGCGGGTCAAAAGTCTCAAGAATTGCTTTTCCTCGGAACCGTAGAACCTTCTGCCAACGATACTGCCGACATTGCCCATACATTCCATACCATATTGCTTATGGTAACCAAATGATAAAAGGTGAACATCGTGGCCCTTATCAACCAACATTTTTTCCAGTTCACTTATCAAGAACACAGCCTGCTTCTCAGGTGCTTTATCAATCGACAAGTGGACATTCGGGCAAAGTACTATCGGTCTTTTCCCTATAAGCTCTGATAGCGACCCAAACTCCTCCGCTGCTTCTTGCAGCTCCTGCTTGCTGTCGTACATTTCCATACAAACAAAGACCACTAAC